>JAXDJK010000061.1:0-6957 GCA_034665665.1 Acidobacteriota bacterium | reverse complement strand
CCGTGCCGGACGGGTTGTCGAACATCGAGTCGCCGGAAAAATCGACCGACGGCATCGCGCGAACATCGAGCTGCACCGAGCCGACCAGAATCTTGTCGCCGGCGCTGATCTCCGCCTCGGTGATCAGGCCGCCGTTGACTTTCACGCCGTTGGTGGACTTGAGGTCGATGATCCACCAGTGGTTGGCGCGGCTTTCCACGCGCGCGTGTTTGCGCGAGACGGAGGGATGATTCAGGACCAGATCGTTCCCCTCGGTGCGTCCGATCGACATCTCTTCCTTCATGTCGGAGACGCGTGGCACGCCGAGGTCCACGTAATGGATCTGGAGCTGTTCGGCCATTTGAGTGCGTGATTATAGCGGGAGCGCGGGGGCCCTCGTCCCTCGCGTATAATCGGCTGCCGTCCACCACAGTCATGAGCGAACCAGCGGCGGAACACCCTGCGAATAGCCGCCTCGTCGTGCGCGCCGCAATGCGCTCCGACGTGGGCCTCGTCCGGTCCGAGAACCAGGACTTCGGCGCGCTCACCACGCCGCAGGAGGAGCGCGACGGCCATCCGGGCGGCCGGCTGCTGATCGTCGCGGACGGTATGGGCGGTCATCGCGGCGGCGCCACGGCCTCGCGTCTCGCGGCCGAAACGGTGAAGGCGCAGTACCTCGGCAGCGAGACCAGCGACATCCGCCAGGCGCTCCACGAATCGCTGACCCGGGCCAACGCGCGCATCTACTCCGAGGCCCAAGCCAATCCGGATCTGCGCGGCATGGGCACGACCACGTCGGTCCTGGCCGTTCGCGGCGACCACGGCTGGCTCGCCCACGTCGGCGACTCGCGCATCTACCTCGTGCGGGGGGAAGAGATCCGTCAGCTCACGGACGACCACTCCCTGGTTGCGTCCATGGTCCGCGAGGGACTGCTCACGCCGCGGGAAGCGGAGACCCATCCGCGGCGGAACGTGCTCCAGCGCTCGATGGGGGTCGCGGAGGACGTGGAGATCGACGTGCTCGGCCCGCTCGAGCTTCAGGTCGGTGACACCTTCATTCTCTGCAGCGACGGCCTGCACGGCGTGGTCAAGGAAGAGGAGTTGCTGGAGGTCGCGAGTCAGCCGATCGACGATGCGGCGGACGAGCTCCTTCGCCGTGCTCTCCAGCGTGGCGCACCGGACAACGTAACGGTGATCGTGGCGCGCGTGGAGCGCGGCACGGACGCGCCGGACGACCTGCTGATCGAGCGGATGGACGACACGCAGCCGCTCGATCCGATGGATTTCGCCCAGTTCGAGGACACGGTCCGTGAGCCGTTGCGCGCGGTCTCCCTCGAACCGGTGCCGACGGAGCCGTTGTCGGCGGAGCCGGTAGCCGCGGAGCCGCTGTCTGTGGCCCCGTTGTCTGCGGAGCCGAGTCCGGCGGAGCCGGTCACGCCGGTCGCCGCCACTCCCGATCCCACGCTTCCCCGGACGATCGAAGTGCCGGTCCCCGCGGCGGCCGTGCCCGCGGCAGTGGTCCCGGCGCAGGCGCCGCGCGGGATCCTCAAATGGACCGTGGTTCTGGCGCTGATCCTCGGCGCGGCGGGGGCGTGGTTCTTCTGGAGCCGGCAGCAGCCGACGGTCGCGGTTCCGTCGACATCCTCGTCCCGTTGACCATGTCCCGGTTCCGGCTCGGCCTCCTCGCGATGCTGCTCGTTACCCTGAGCGCCTGCCGCCAGGACGAGCCGCGGCTCGGCGAAGTCCAGCAGATGGCGTATGGCGTCAAGCCGGCCGTGGTCCGCATCAGCGCCTTCGCCACCGCCGAGTTTCGCTACCCGGCGGATGCCATCCGGGACGTTGCCGACGACCTGCAGCTCACGCCGCGGAACCTGCCGGCCGGGAGCACCGTCGTCGACACCGGCGCGGGCGGCTCCGGCAGCGGCTTCATCATCCATCCCGATGGTTTCATCCTCACCAGCGGCCACGTGGTGGCGCCGACGCGCGATGCGGCGGCGCTCGAGAGGGAGCTCCGCCGCAATGGCGCCATCGCCGCGCTGGTGAAGCACTTCCCGGTCGACACCCTGCGCAGCCTGTACCGCAGCGAGACGCTGGACCGCTACGTCGAGCCGCTCGCCGCAGCCGGGCGCCTCGAAACCGTCAAGGTCGTGAACCAGGTCGAGCTCTCGAACGGCGAAACGCTGCCGTTCCGCATCCGCCGCTACTCGCCCGCCCTCAGCCAGCGCGGCACCGACCTGGCGGTGCTGAAGATCGATCGCCGGAACCTCCCGGCCCTGGTCCTCGGTGACTCCGATGCCACGCGCGTCGGCGAGTCGATCTGGGCCATCGGCTATCCGGAGGTGGCCAGCAGCTCCGACGAGATCATCGGCGGCTGGCTGTCGCGCGACAGCGATCTCGAGCCGACCTTCAATCCCGGCACGATCACGGCGATCAAGCGGAACGTCACCAACACGCCGGTCTTCCAGTCGAACGTGGCCATCTACCGCGGCAACTCCGGCGGGCCGGCCGTCAACAAAGACGGGCAGGTGATCGCCGTTTCCACCTGGGGTCACACCAGCGTGGAGCAGATCAAGTTCCTCGTGCCGGTGAACGTGGCCCGGCAGCTCCTGCAGGAAGCGAACGTCCCGGCCAGCGGCGAGGGGGAGTTCAACGTGCGCTATCGGGCGGCGCTCGACGCCGCGCACGAGGGGAAGTGGATCGACGCGAAGCAGGAGCTGGCGGCCGCCGCGCGGCTCTTCCCGAACTCGCCCGACCTGATCCGCTTCGGCGCCGACGCCGACCGGGCCATCGCCTCCATGCCGCCCTGGCGGCTCCATCCGATCGTCACCGGTACCGCAGCGGGGCTTGCGCTCCTGGTACTGGCGGTGGCAACGTTCTTCCTGATCGGCAAACGGCGGCAGCGTCACCCCGGGGTGCCACCGGACGTGCTGAAGGCGACCACGGTGGAGACGATCGTGGCGCCGTCCGGCACGGTGTCGCCCCAGGCGATGCTCGGCCGTTTTACGATTCTGAATGGAATGCGGGCTGGAGAGAAGCTCGGCCTCGGCGGATCCGGCATCCGGATCGGCCGGGAATCGGCGATCTGTGAGATCGTATTGGAAAATCCGAAGGTGTCCCGGCTCCATGCCGAGGTCGTGGCAATCGACGGCAAAGTCCTGTTGATCGACCGGAATTCATCAAACGGGACATACGTCAACGATCAGAAGATCGACAAGCGGTACCTCCAGGACGGCGACATCATCTACTTCGGCGGCCGGAACGCCGTCGCGGTGGCATTTCACGCGTGAGGGGACTTCGTGGCTGACAAGCGGTGTGAGAACGGACACTTCATCGACGAGTCCTGGGATATCTGTCCCTATTGTCCGCAGGACAACAGCGAGCCGGAGATCCCGATCGTGCGGCCCACCCGCGCGGGCGCGCCGGCCGACGCCGCACCGGCACCCGCCCCCGCGGCCGTCCCCCCTGCGGTCCCGTTTCCTCCGCCGCGTCCCGCGCTCGTGAAACAGGCGCCACCCACGCCTGTGATGGCGCCACCGGTTGCCGCGGTCGCATCCGCGGGATCGGGTGGAGGCGCCGGAGGTTCCGCCACACCACGCCGCGACACGTCTGCCGGTCTCGCCGCGGTGCAGCCGATGGATCGTACGGTGGCGGCCTCGGGGCTCAAGCTCGACGCGCAGCAGAAGCGCTACGTGGTGGGCTGGCTGGTCGGCCTCAACGGACCGACGCGCGGCGAATCCTTCCCCGTACGCATGGGACGCAACGTGATCGGCCGCGACCGCCGCTCAGACATCGTCATCACCGACGACCAGGCTTCGTCGCACCACGCCGACCTCGTCTTCCGCCCCGAGGAGAAGCGGTTCATTCTCATGGACCACAACTCCACCAACGGCACCTACGTCAACGAGATGGAGATCGAGCCGCGGCGCGACCTGTCCGCCAAGGACGTCATCCGCATCGGGTCGCACCGTTTCCTCTTCACGCCGCTCTGCCACGACGGCTTCCACTGGGATGACGAGGGCCTGCTGCGATGATCGGCAACGTCATCGGGAACTACCGCATCGAGCGGGAGATCGGTGAAGGCGGGATGAGCCACGTCTACACCGGCCGCACGATCGCGGAGACCGAGCTGCTGCCGGTGAACTTCGAGGTCGTCCTGAAAGTCATGTCGGACGAGCTGGCCGGCGAAGTGACGGCGCGCAAGCGCTTCGTCAAGGAAGCGCAGATCCTCTCCAAGCTCCGCCACCGCTATATCACCCGCTTCTACGAGTTCATCAACAAGGAGCAGGGCGCGGTGCTGGTGATGGAGTACGTCGAGGGCACGCCCGTCGACGTGCTGCTCACGGAGCGCGGCGCGCTCTCGATCGCCGACGCCATCTCCGTCTGCCAGTGCCTCCTCGAAGCGCTGGTCTACGCGCACGGCAAAGGCATCGTGCACCGCGACATCAAGCCGGCCAACCTGATCCGCGAGCGCAACGGCATCGTCAAGGTCACGGACTTCGGGATCGCCAAGATCAAGGAAGCGGCGGGGAGCAGCGGGCAGACCGTGCTGACGAAGTCCGGCTTCCTCCTCGGCACGCCGCACTACATGTCGCCCGAGCAGATCCGCGAGCCGAAAGATGCCGGCGCGAAGAGCGATATCTACTCGTCCGGCGTGGTGCTGTACGAGATGCTCACCGGCGTCCTGCCGTTCAACAGCCGGTCGCTGCCGAAGCTGATCGACGCGATCTACCGCGGCGAGAAGCAGGCCCCGCGCGCGCTGCGGCCGGAAATCGACGCCGAGCTGGAAGCGATCGTGGTGAAGGCGATGCATCCGCGCATGGACCAGCGCTACGAGACGGCGCGCGAGTTCTTCGAAGCGCTGGAGGAGTGGAACGCGCGGCAGCCGGTGGGGCGTCCCTCGGGCAACTATCACGCGAGCGTGGTCGCGGCCGCGAGCAACGACGCCGCACGCACGCCCGCGGTACCGGAGCCGATTCCGCGGCACTGGTCGCTGGTGCACGTGAAGCCGGAAACGAACGAGAAGCACGCCATCCAGGGCGACAGCGTGATGGTCGGACGCGATCGCACCTGCTCGATCGTCCTCAACCATCCGGCGGTGTCGCGGCGGCACGCGCGGATCACGCTGGCCGGCGCCGCGCCGATGCTCGAAGATCTCCAGTCGGCCAACGGAACGTATGTCAACAACACGCGCGTCGAGCGCGTGGTGCTGAAGTCTGGTGACGTCGTGCGGTTCGGAGCCGACCCGGCGTGCAGTTACGTGTTGCGGGATGTCTAGCCACTGATTCGAGAGAGCCACCTATGAACCAGATCACATGCCTCCGTTGTAAGAACCCGATCGACCCGCAGGCCGATCAGTGCACGAGCTGCGGCGAGAAGGTGACGGCGTTCCAGCGTACCTACGCCGGCAAGCTTCTCGACAGCAAGTACCAGATCATCGACCGCCTCGGGATCGGTGGCATGGGCGAGATCTTCAAGGTCCGCCACATCCATCTGAACGAGCTGCGCGTGATCAAGATCATGCGCCCGAACGTCGCCGCGGACGATCAGGGACTGCAGCGTTTCCTCCAGGAAGCGCGCACGTCCACGATGATCAAGCACAAGAACCTGGCCATGCTGTACGACTTCGCGCAGCTGGAAGACAGCTCGTACTACATGGTCTGGGAGTTCATCGACGGCACGAACATCCAGAAGTGGATCGCCACCAACGGCGCCATCCCGCCGCGGCTGACGGTGGAGATCGCGATCCAGGCGCTGCAGGGCCTGGATCATCTCCACTCGATGGGCCTCATCCACCGTGACATCTCGCCCGAGAACATCATGCTGTCGCAGGACCATCACGGGAAGCTGATGGTCAAGGTCATCGACTTCGGGATCGCCAAGCAGCTGGCGGAAGGGGACGGCGGGCAGGGGCTGACGCAGACCGGGATGTTCCTCGGGAAGCTGAAGTACGCCTCGCCGGAGCAGGCCGGCTTCCTCAAGGAAGACGAGCACCTCGACCCCCGCTCGGATCTCTATTCGTTCGGCATCGTGATGTACGAGATGCTGGCCGGCCGCGCGCCGTTCCAGGCTACCAATCCGCACGGCTACATCCTCAAACACGTCACGGAAAAGCCGGCGCCGATCGCCGAGCTGGTTCCGGGCACGAAGGTCCCGCCGCAGCTCGAAGCGATCATCATGAAGTCGCTCGAGAAGGGGCGCGATGCACGCTTCGCCACGGCGGCCGATTTCGCGCACGCGCTGGAGTCGGTCCGTGCCTCGATCGCGCCGGATCAGAAGTACGGCCTGGGCGAGAAGATGGTCACGCTCTCCGGTGCGCAGACGCTGGCGGACGTGCAGAAGATGACCGGCACGAATCCGATGTCGACGCTGAACACAATCCCGGGTGGCGCACGCGTCGGACCGACCGGCACACGCTCGGCTGCTGACGAAGCGACGATCATGGAGCGTGTCGGTACGATGCCCGGCGGGACGATGCCGGGCGGTACGCGCCCCGGCACCACCCGTCCCGGCAGTGATGACGCGACGGTGATGGAGCGCTTCGGTACTCCCTCGACCGCCGAGCCGACCACGCAGGAAGCGAAGGCGCGCTGGACGGAGACGCCCGGCGCGGAAGCAACGGTGCTCGAGCGGATACAGCCGATGGCTGCCGCGCCGAAGAAGAAGGCGGGCCTCTACGCCGTGGGCCTGGCCGTGTTCCTGGCGATCGTGTCGGCCGTCTTTCTCCTGACGCGCAAGAACGAGACGCCGCCGCAGGCGGTGGCTACGACCACGGCTGCACCGGCGGGTACGCAGGTGACGTCCACGGGCGCACCGAGCAACGCGCCGGTTCCGGCCGGGCAGGGTCTGCTGCTGCTCTCCGCCTCGCCCTGGGGCGATCTGGAGAAGATCGTCGATTCGAACGGGCAGAAGGAAGTGACGCTCACGGAAGAGCTGCGCTCCACGCCGGCGCGCATCCCGCTCGATCCGGGCCGCTACACC
>JAXDJK010000060.1:0-11665 GCA_034665665.1 Acidobacteriota bacterium | reverse complement strand
CCCGCCGCTTTCGTATAGCCATGAGCAGCGCCTGTGGCTGTACAAGAGCGGCGGGAAAGCGCCGCACTCCAAACGCTTCGCGTAGTCCGGGGCGCTTTAGGCCGTAGCTACTTCGTTGCTACCGTGGCGACGGTGACCTTTTCGACGAAGGAGCGCGGCGGCGGCACGGGCTCGCCGTTTTCACGAAGGCTTCAGCGACGGGACGTCGTCGTCGAGCACCGAGGCGGGATAGCGTCAGGCGGCCGGCAGCTTCCGGTATGGCAGGAGACTCTGCAGCAGGACGCGTCCCCGCTCGAACTGCCACACGCTCCGGGTGACCGGATCGCGAAGAACGGTGCCGCCGGCGAGGAGCTCGAAGACGTGCTCACCGTCCGCCAGAGGGATCGCGAAGGTCAGGTCCGGCGCCATGCGCATCCGCGCGGATGACACGGGTGGCGTGCGAACGAGCTGTTCGACCGCTGAGAGTAGCTCCTGCTCCTCTTTACCGGTGAGGCTCACGACCCGGAAGCCGGAAGTGGCAATCTTGACCTGCACGCGTCCTCCGCCAGCGATATTGATGCGGGATCCGAACCGCGCCCAGACTTCGTCACCGGTTGCGTCGCTCCCGCCCGCATAGGAATGGTACAGGATTCCCTCGAATGTGAAGGATGCGACGCATTGCTCCGTCTGCTCGGCGTGGGTCCCGGTGATGTACCCGCGCGCCCCAAGGACCGGCCCACGAAATGCGGCTGCGAACGTCTGCGCGATGCATTCGCCGTTGAATTCGAGACCCGTGTTGCAGCTGGAGAGATATACAGCGGTGTGTTCGTTGACGCCACCTACTCGCCAAAGAGACTCACCGACGACGGCCGCGTTTCCGAGCAGTACGTCGTCGCAAATCGCAGGATGGCCGTGAGCAATGATTTCGATCTCTCGAACGTCCTCCGCCGCTTCGGCGTGAAACTCACCAAGCTGCGCAAGGAGGTCGAATGCGTCACGGTAGGCGATGTAGGTCCAGCCGTTCGCAGGCGCCCAGCCGGAAAGGCGTGCACGATCGTCGTTCAGTACGTCGTTCTCGTCCCGCGGCGCGGCCACCACTCTCACCTGACGATCCTACCGCAGGCTACGCATCTCGTCTTTGCGCCAAAGCGCGGCGGACTACGGTGACGGCGGCGCCGGTGCAGCAGGATGCGCCCGGCCCGTACGCTAGACGGCGACCTTTTCGACGAAGGAGTGAGGCGGCGGGACGGGGTCGCCGTTTTCGCGAAGGCTTTCGATGTGCAGCTCAATGGCGTCGCGGATGAGATCCATGGCTTCGTCTCGCGATTCGGCGACGGCGACACACCCGGGGAGGTCGGGGACGTAGGCGCCGACGGACGTCTCACCCTGCTCCAGGATCACGATGTATTCCATGCGATTCACCTAGTCTTTCTTCAACCCAGCCTGTTTCCATATGCTTCCCAGCGTGCCGACCGGCACGTCGATGCTGGGCTTACCCGCAACCGTTACAGTACCGGGTTTCACGGGATGCCGGAACTGCCGATGGCTGCCGCGCACGCGAACGAGCCGCCAGCCGTCCGCTTCCAGCACCCCGATGACTTCGCGAACCTTCACTTCGCCCTACTTCATCGCCAGCGTGACCGCCGCGCCGGGGGAGACGTTTTCCTGGACGGCTTTGGGGTCGTTGGGGGTTTTGGAGAGGGGGTCGCCGTCGGGGTCGAGGCGGGCTTCGAGACGGAAGCTGGCCGGGAGTTGCTGGCCCATCATGGAGTCGGCGGCGCCGAAGTCGAAGGTCATGGGGAGGGAGCGGGGGTCGATGCGTTTGACGGCGTAGGGGGGGCCGCCGGCGGGGTTGCGGGCGATGACGAAGACGATGCCCGTAGTGGCTTTGGCAGAGGGGTCGAGCGTGAGGGTGACTCGGACGTTGGCGCCGGTGGTCGCAGGTGCGGTCGCAGGTGCGGGTGCAGGCGCGGGAGCGGCGCCGTCGACGGGGGGGTGGTTGGGGGGGAGCTCGTTGCCGGCCATCTGGCCCTGACCGCCCTGCGGCTGGAGCTTGGCCATGGCGATCTGGCGCTTCATCTGCTCGAAGACTTCGTCGAGGCGGGGCTTGCTGGCGGGAGAGACCACGGCGGCCTGGGCGATCGCTTTCTGCGCCTCGTCCATCTTGTCCTGCTGCGCGTAGACCCAGGCCAGGCCGACCCAGGCGTCGAGGTTCTGCGCGTCGACCTGCGTGGCTTTCTGCAGCATCTGCGTGGCTACCGGCACTTCGCCCATGGCCAGACGGACCATGGCCTGATAAGTCATGGCCCGGCCGTCGTTCGGGTTCTTGGCGAGGACGTACTTCGTCTGCTCGAACACGCCCATCAGGTTGTCGCGCTCGAGGTAGGCCTGGGCGAGGTCATTACGGAGGCGGAGATCCTCGGGGGTTTGCTGGATCTGGGCGAGCATCTGCTGGACCACGGCATCCGGCGCGGCGGCCGCTGGTTGCGCGGGCGTTGCCATCGGCTGCGACGGCAGGTTACCGGTGACCGAGCCGCCTTCCTCGCGCGGGGTGGAGGACTGCATGACGAAGTAGCCGAGGAAGGCCAGCAACGCGAACGAGCCGAAGCCCCAGAGGAAGCCTTTGATGGCGGGGCTCATGCCGGCGACGGCGGGTGCGGCGGTGGGTGCGGCGGCACCGGCAGAACGGGGGGACGGCCGGTGCTGATCGAGGGCGCGGAGCACGTCCGCGGTCTCGCGCTCGAGACGCGCGCGCGTTTCGCTGAGCTGCTCGGGCGTGAACTTGCTGTCGGTGTCGAGGTCGCGGAGCTGCTGGATCAGCGCGTCGCGCTTGGCCTCCAGATCCTTGCGCACGAGGTCCTCCTCGCCGCCGATGGTAGCCGCCGATTTGCGGCGGCTGAAGAAGTAGAGAAACAGACCGCCGAGCACGAGGCCCGCCGCGAGGATGGCAAGGCCGGTGAACCAGTCCGTGGGGGTATCCATCAAGCTATTTTCCTCCGCTCACCAGGTCGCGGACGCGCGCCAGGTAGGCATCGTCGGGCGGCGCGGCCGCGGCGGTGGGGGTCACCGGCGCTTTGGCGAGCTGCTTCATTTTCATGACCACGACGATCCCGCCGAAGAGCAGCGCCGCCAGCGGCAGGAGCCAGACCAGCGAGCTCACGCCTTCGAACTTCGGCTTGAGCAGCACGAACTGCCCGTACGAGAGCTCGAAGTACTTCAGGATCTGCTCTTCGGTGTACCCGCGGGCCAGGAGCTCGTGCACCTGTGCCTTCATGTTGATGGCCATCTCGGACGGCGAATCCGAGACCGAGAGGCCCTGGCACACCGGGCAGCGAATGAGACCACCCACCTCGTGCGAACGTTGCGTGAGCTCTTTCCCCGTGAGCGGCGTGCCTTTGGGCGGACCGACGAACTGCGCGGCGTCCGGTACTTTCAGCGCTCCGCCGGAGGTCTGCGCGGCGGCGGGCAGGGTCACGGCCAGTGCGAGTAGCAGCGTCAGGAGGTTCCTGATCATTGCATCGCCTTCGCGAGGTTCGCCTGCAGCGTCTCGGCATCGATCGGGCCGTTGTGCTTGGCCACGATGACCCCGTTCTTGTCGAGGAAGAACGTCTCCGGCACGCCGCCAATGCCGTAGGCGATGGCGGTCTTGCCGCGATCGTCGACGACGGTCGGATAGGCCGTGCCGCGCTGGGAGAGGAAGCTCTGGATCTTTTCTTCCGTGTCCTGGAAGACCACGCCGAGGAACTGCACGTTCGGCTGGAGCATGCGCGCGTTGGCGACGAGGATGGGGTGCTCTTCCCAGCAGGGGCCGCACCAGGTCGCCCAGAAGTTGACGATCAGCGGCTTGCCTCGGAACTGGGCGATGTCGATGGTGCGGCCAGTGCCGACCTCGCGCAGGGCGAACGTCGGAGCGGGCTTGCCGATCAGCGGCGAGCGGATCTCGGCCGGATCGCGGTGCAGGCCGAGAAAGAGGACGCTGACCAGCACCGCCGCGATGACGGCGCCTACGATGAGCACGGTGCGATTCATGCGGTCTCCGGAGTGGCGCCGACGGCTTCGCCTTCAGGTTCCGTGGTAGCGCGCAGGGCGGCGCGGCGCTGGCCCATGGGGATGAGGCTCATCAGGCCGCCCAGACCCATCAGCAACACCGCCAGCCAGATCCAGACGATCATCGGCGTGACGTAGACGGAGACCGTCACGCGCTGGCTGGCCACGTCGACGTTAGCGAGGGAGAGGTAATAGTCGCCGGCAGCGGTGGTGTGCACGTCGGGCGTGCCGATCGGCTCGCGCATCGTGTCGTAGAGGTTCATGCTCGGCTCGAGCGTGGCTACCCGCTTGCCGTTGCGGGAAAGCGCGAAGATGGCCACCGTGGAGGTGCGGTGCGGCTCGCGCCGGATCGCGATGTCGAGCAATTCCACGACATGTCCGGCGAACGTGGCCGTCTGCCCTTTCTGCAGCGTCAGCTCGGTGCTCTGCCGCATGGAGCTGCTGACGGCGATGGAGATGATCACGACGACCGCGCCGGCATGGATGACGTACGAGGCGAAGCGGCGCCGCCCGCGGCGAAGCTGACCATCGACGAAGGCCGACACGGGGGATTCACCCCGTTTCATGCGCTGGAGCATCGGCACGAACATCTCGCCGATCGTGACCCAGGCCGCGTAGCCGCCGAAGGCCAGCGTCAGCAGCGTCCAGGGGGCGCGCACGCCGGCCAGGTAGCCGACGATGGCCAGGACCGCGGCGCCGGCCAGTGGCGGGAGGAGCGATCTGCGGATCTGCTCTTTCGTGGCGCGGCCCCACGGCAGCGAGGGACCGATGCCGATCAGGAACAGGAGCGCCGCGCCGATCGGTACGACCATGCTGTCGAAGTACGGGCGGCCGACCGACATCTGCTTGCCCTTGATGGCTTCGACCACGAGCGGAAAGACCGTACCGATCAGCACCGTGAAGGTGAGCAGCACGAAGAGGAGGTTGTTGACGAGGAACATCCCCTCGCGGCTGACGCCTCCCTCGAGCTGCCCTTCCGCTTCGAGCTTGTCGATGCGGGTGGCCAGGAGGCCGATGGTGAAGAGCAGCGAGGCCGCCAGAAAGACCAGGATGGTCGGGCCGATGGCGCTCTGGGTGAAGGAGTGTACGGAGTTGAACACGCCCGAGCGGGTCATGAACGTACCGAGGATCACCAGGAGAAACGTGGCCTGGATGAGCGTGATCGTCCAGCCCTTGAGGATGCCGCGGCGCTCCACCACCAGGATGGAGTGCAGCGCGGCGGTGGCGGTGAGCCACGGCAGGAGCGAGGCGTTCTCGACCGGATCCCAGGCCCAGTAACCGCCCCAGCCGAGGACCTCGTAAGCCCACCAGCCGCCGAGCATGATGGCGATGGTCAGGAAGATCCACGGCAGGAGCAGCGCCTCGCGGAGCGGCTTGAGCACGTTGTGGCCGAGGCGGCCTTTGATCAGCGCCGCGCAAGCCAGGCCGAACGGAATGGTCATGCCCACGTACCCGAGGTAGAGGAACGGCGGGTGGATGGCCATCAGCACGTGATTCTGGAGCAGCGCGTTTGGACCGGGGCCGTCCGGCGGGATGGGAATCATGGGCAGGAACGGATTGGCCGGGCCGGCGATGAGGAAGCTGAAGAAGGCGGCGCTGGAGAGCCAGACGCCGATCGCGTCGGGCTGGTATTCGGTGTACTGGTTGCGGGTGTAAAGCGTGGCCAGGAGGATGTACAGGCCGAGCACGAGTCCCCAGAAGAGGATCGAGCCTTCCAGCGAGGACCAGAGGCTGACCACGGTGACCCAGGTGGGCACGTTTCGCGAGCCGACCTGCGCGACGTACTTTACGGAAAAGTCGTGCTTGAGCAGCGCGATGACCATCAGCACGGCGGCGCCGATGATGGTGCTGCAGTAGGCGTAGGCGAAGCGGCGCGCCCATTTCAGGCCGTCGGCCGAACGGGTGCGGCCGGAGACGAAGCCGAGCAGCGCGCCGGCGGATGCCGAGAAGAGCGATGCCAGGATGAGGATACGTCCGAGGAGAGGGATCATCAGGTTTCGATTCGTCCTGTTCTATTCGTCCATGGACTTCATGAGCTTCTCGAGCTCTTTCTTGTCCATCGAATGCCCTTTCGCCGGGGCCTTGTATTCGTTGCTGTGCGAGACCATGAGCCGGTTGGACTCGAAGGAGCCGGAGCGGAGCATGGTCCCTTCGACGACGACGCCGATGTTCTCGCGGAACATCTGCGGCGGGGCGCCGGCGGATTTGACGTGCACGGTGGTACCGGCGTCGTGGACGTCGAACTCGACGCCCGAGCCGCCGGTCTGCCGGATGGAGCCCTTGGTGACCATGCCGCCGAGGCGGATGGTCGCGCCATAGGCCTTGTTGCCGTTGGCGCGGAGGTCAGTGGGCGTCCAGTAGTAGACGAGGTTCTTGTTGATGCCGCTGCTGGCGATGACCGCGAATGCCGCGGCGGCCACGAGAAACGCGCCAATCATGAAGCGGCGGGTTTTCCGGCGGACTGCTTCCGTAGCACTCGGTGTATGCGGCTGGGCCTCGGTGGTCATGCGCTCTCCCGTCGCGCCGCGTCGCGCAGGCGCACGAGCAGCGTCACTCCGTAGATCGCAAAAGCCGAGAACGTCAGGCCGTAGGCCATCCAGACGTACTGCCAACCGCCAACGATCACTCCCTGGGTCATGCGAGCTCTCCTGCTTCTTCTGCCGACGGTACCGGCGGCACGGCGAGCTCCTGGTTGAGCCGCAGGGCGGCCAGTCGCGTACGCAACATGATGAAACCGATCATGACGAACAATATGCCGAAGGCATTCACGCGCAACGGCAGATGAAACGCGGATGCAACGGTTTGCGGCGTGGACTGCTGCTGGTGGAGCGAATTCCACCATTTGACGGACATGTAGACGATGGGCAGGTCGATCGACGCGACGACCGTGGCCACCGCCGACCAGATGGCCCGCTTTACGGGATCTTCGACGAACTTGCGCAGGGCCAGGATGCCGAGGAAGGCGAAGAGCAGGACGGCCGTGGTGGTCAGGCGCGGGTCCCAGTCCCACCACACACCCCAGGTCGGCTTGGCCCAGATGGAGCCCTGGCAGCAGAGGAGGAACGCCAGCAGGGTTCCGACCTCGAGACCGCCTTCCATGCGCGCGTCCCACTTGAGGTCGCCCTTGAAGAGATAGACGGTTGCGCACCCGAAGGCGAACAGCACGGCCAGCATCCAGTTCCAGGCGGTCGGCACGTGCACGTACATGATGCGCTGCACGTTTCCCATGTACTGCTCGGCCGGCGCGACGTAAAGGCCGTAGTACGAGCCGATTGCGAGGAGCAGCACCCCGAGCGCGAGAAACGCGTAGGGGGTCTTGGAGCGGTTCACTTTTGTAATTTCCATGAGTGCTCCTCAGTCTTCGATGACACGCCCGTACAGCAGTCCGCAGAGCGACCAGTAGATCAGGTCGAACGCGCACAGCAACCCGATCCACGAGCCGGACTGCGCCATCGGATCTCCAAGAATCACGAGCGACGTTGCTTTCACGGAGGCCAACAGGGCCGGGACGATCAGGGGGAACAACAGCAAAGGGAGCAGAGTCTGTTTCGCCTTCAACTGCGCGGTCATGGCAGCGTACAGCGTTCCGGGCGCGGATAGGCCAGCGGTCCCAAGAATAATGATGGAGAGCAGCTTCAGGAGCGAGGTGGTCCCGGCGTCGTAAAGGACGACCATGACCGGCACGAGGGCCACGCCGAGTATGGTCAGCTGGAGCCAGTTGGCGATGGCTTTGCCGTAGTACAGCGCCCTCGGGTTGGACGGCAGGAGCAGCAGGCCCTCGAGCGCGCGGTTCTCCATCTCGGCGTGGAAGCTCTCGGTGAGTGTGAGCGTGGAGGAGAGCAGCAGGCCGAGCCAGAGGAAGCCGGCGGAGAACGTTCGCAATGCGACGGCGTTCGGGCCGATGGCGAAGCTGAAGAGGAGCAGCGAGGCGGCGCCGAAGACGAACACGGCCATGAGCTGGCCGCGGGTGCGCCACTGGAGCAGGAGCTCTTTTCTGAGGGCGGCGACTAGCACGCGGACCTCCGCCCAGAGTCAAAGGCTTGAAGACTCATCCCCGCACCTCGTGCTCCATCACTTCCGCCGCCGGCCCGATCCACGAAACCCTGCCCTGCTCGAGCACCAGCGCGGTGTCGCACAGCCGCCTGCTCCGTTCCCACTGATGGGTGGCCATGAGGATGGTGGTGCCGCGGCGCTGGAGCTCGCGGATGACGTCGTCGACGAGGTCGAAGCCGGGAGGGTCGAGGGCGCCGTAGGGCTCGTCGAGGAGGACCAGGCGGGGGTCCTGGAGGAGGATGCGGGCGAAGGAGAGGCGTTTGCGCATGCCGGCGGAGAAGGTGGAGACGGCGTCGTTGGCACGTCCACCGAGGGTGACCCGGTCGAGAATCGCGGCAATGCCGCTGCGGGCGACGCCCATGTGGTCGGCCACGACCTGCAGGTTCTCTGTCGCGGTGAGGGAGTCGTAGAGGTAGTTGGCGTGGCTGAGCAGGGCAGTGACCTTGCGGACGTCCTCGCGCTGGCGGACGACGTCGAATCCGCCCACGGTGGCGCTGCCGCGGTCGGGGCGGATGGCGGTGGCCAGGACGCGGAAGAGCGTCGATTTGCCGGCGCCGTTGCGCCCCGCCACCATCATCACCGTGCCGGACGGGACGCGGAACGTGACCTCCGCCAGCGCCCACCGCCGTCCATAGCGGCGGGAAAGGCGCTCCACATCGATGGCCGCGTCATCCATATCCAGCGCGAGTCTCAGGCCGGACGACGAAAAGCGCAAGGAGGAGTAGCAGTAGGCAGTTGGCAGTAGGCAGTAGGCAGGGGACCGGCGGCACCCTGGAGCTCAAGCCCCTGCCTACTGCCTACTGCCTACCCCCTCCGGCTATCATTCGGCGCCATGCGCAAGCTCCTCGTGCTCCCGCTACTCCTGATCCTCGCCTGCAGTACGGCCACTCCCCCACCCGCGGCTGCGCCGCCCGCACCGGCTCCCGTCCGGACCGACCAGGGAATCTCGGTGGAGGATGAAGCACGCATCCTCGCGCTGGAGGATCGGCGCGAATACGACCCGGCGCTCGTCGCCGCCTGGGCGAAGAATCCGAACATCCTGCACCGGGTGCGGATCGCCCTGGCCCTGGCCCACATCGGGCCGTTCACGTTCGTCGATCGCAATGAGACCGGTGAGAAGGATCCGGGCGAGTCCCAGGCCGGTCTGGAGGAGCTGAAGATGCTGTCGACCGATCCCGACCGCCGCGTACGGGAGATGGTGGCCTTCGCCCTCGGCGAGATCGGCGACTACGAGGGCGTGTCGACGCTCTTCTACCTGACGACGGATCAGGATGCGGGCGTGGCCGCCGAGGCTGTCGAGGCGCTGTCGAAGCTGACGGCAATCAAGGCCTTCGTCCGCGACGATTTCAAGCGCTATTCGCAGATGGCGGCGGAGACGTGGCCGGAAGGAATCCGGGCACGGGCGATCCGCTTCCTGTTCCGTTTCGATACCGACGAAGCCAGCGCGCTGGCGCTCGATGCGCTGGCCTCCCCCTCCGCGGCACTCCGCCAGGAGGGTGCGTACACGCTGGCACGCCGTGCCTATGCGCCGGCCCTCGGGTCGCTGCATCTGCTGGTGACGGACCCGAACGTGCTGACGCGTGCCTACGCGATCACGGCGCTGGGCCGCATCGGCGCGCCTGCGTCCGCCCGCTTCGTCTTCGATGCCCTCGGCGACGCGCATCCCTGGGTGCGGACGAATGCGGCGGTGGCGCTGGCGCGGATCGCGGAGAAGACGCCGTCGATCGTGCATGCCGAGGACCTGCCGCGCATCCAGGCGCTCACGGAAGATCCGGATCCGGGCGTGCGCGCTTCGTCGGTGGGGCTGCTCGGCTGGTATGCGGCCATGAACGAAACGGCGAAGGCGCGGCTGACCTCGATGGCGCTGGACGGGTCGTCGTGGCTGCGCGAGCTGGCCAACGGCGCGTATACGAAACACTTCGCGCAGCGGGCGGTCAATCCGGAACAGGACTGGTGGTCGAACCTCCGCTACCTCGAGAACGTGGGAGGCAACTCGGCCGGCAAGATCGCCCGGCAGGGCTATGCGACCTACGGCGTGCCGATGCTCCGGGCCGCGGCGGCGAGCACGATTCCGGACGACTGGATCGACACCGAGATCGTGGTGATCGAGAGGCTGCTCGACGATCCGGACGTGATCGTCCGCGCCTCCGCCATCGAGCGCTACGGGCACAACACCGGCCGGCCGCGGGAGATCACGGTGGCGAAGTTGATGGCTGCCGAAGAGCGCGGGAGAACGGATGTGATGAACGACGCGCGCGCCGCTGCCGTGAGCGCGCTGAGCGAGATCGACTTTCCGGAGCGCGAGACCTACCTCCGCCGCTTCCTGAAGGATCAGGACCCGGTGCTGCGGCGCATCGCCGCGGAGGCGATCGAGCAGAAGCTCGGCAAGCGCCGCCCGCAGTACACGCCGCTGCCGGTGCAGCGTACGGCGCAGGAGTACCAGGAGATCGTGCGCTGGTCGCATCAGCCGCACACCGCCACGATCCACATGACCCGCGGAACCGTGCAGCTGGCGCTGCTGACGCAGGACGCGCCGATGACCACCTGGAACTTCGCGCAGCTGGCGAAGAAGCAGTACTTCGACAAGACCACCTTCATGCGCGTGGTGCCCAATTTCGTCGTGCAGGGCGGCGATCCGCGGAACGACATGAGCGGCGGGCCGGGCTACTCGATCCGCGACGAGATCAATCTGCAAAAGTACACACGCGGCGCGGTGGGCATGGCCCTCTCCGGGCCCGACACGGGCGGCTCGCAGTTCTTCATCACCCATTCGCCGCAGCCGCACCTCGACGGCGGCTACACGATCTTCGCGCGCGTGTACGAGGGGATGAACGGGGTGATCGACCAGGTGGAGCGCGGCGATGCGGTGCAGACCATCACCATCGACGAGCATCCGCCGGTGGGGAGCGCGGAGCTGCAGAGCGTGCCGAACGTGTCGCTCCCGCTGACCGTCGGCGAGAAGAAGGTGGACGAGCTGCTGCGCATCCTGCCGGAGTACAAGGAGGCGAAGGAGCAGTACCGCGCGGACATCAGTGTGGTCGAGATGATGAAGTCGTACGTGCGCGCCGGCGACCGCATGGAGGTGTACATGGGCACCTGGTGCCCCGACAGCCTGCGCGAGGTGCCGAAGTTCCTCCGGATCGTGGAGGACCTGAAGTCGCAGTTCGGCGTGGACCTGCCGGTGCGCTATTTCGCGCTCGACAAGTCGAAGCAGGAGCCGAAGGCGCTGCTGACCGGCAAGTCGGTGGACAAGGTAGCGACGTTCATCTACTACCGCGGCGACCAGGAGGTCGGCCGGATCGTGGAGCGCCCCGTGGCAGTGTTCGAGGACGACCTGCTGACGGTCCTCGCCAAAGCGCCATGAAGGCCTCCATCGGTTGGTGGATGCAGCTCGGCGGGATGCTGGTGCTCCCCATCGCGCTGTACCTCGGCATGGCCCGCGATAACGTCCGGCTGGAGGTGCAGCTGCTGGCCATCGGCGGCGCGCTGTTTCCCGCGGGGCGGTTGTTGATGCGCTCGCGCTGAAGCGGCCCACAGCCTGTCATCCCGAGCGTCGAGCGAGGGACCTGTGCGGGTGGGGCACGAT
>JAXDJK010000059.1:0-2837 GCA_034665665.1 Acidobacteriota bacterium | reverse complement strand
CGCCATGTTGGACTGAAAGCCCTCCCCCGCGGTGGGAGGGCAGACGTGGAGGTCGAGTTCCGCGGTGGCGGCACCGCGCACCACGTCACCCCATTCCGCGTCGTGTTCGACGGACACCACGGAGGCGCCGTGGCGGAGATAGAACAACGTCGACCCTCCCGAGCCGTACTCGAACACGCGCATGCCGGGCTGGAGATATCCGTCGAGGAAATCGATCGCTCCGAACGTCATCCACGGCAACTCGTCCGCGATCGGGCTGGCGTCGCCCTTGATCGATGCACGCCAGCGTTCGAACATCGGCGTCGCCTCGGCCCGGGTCAGGCCGGCCGCCGTCGCCGCGTCCCAATATGCGCGTGTCAGCTTGCGCGATGCACGCTTGGCGTTGGCCTTGGCAACAGCCTTGCGGGCAGCCTTGCGTGCCGAACGCCGGGCATCGGCCTTCGCAGCAGCTTTCGCAGCCTTGCGCGCTGAACGCCGGGCGTCGGCCCTTGCAGCACCGTCTGCCATGCGCGCACCCTAGCCAAGATCGTTCGATCGCAACCGGTCGCATGCCGCCTCGGCTACTGTGCGACAGGCGGCACGATGGTCAGTGTCCCCTCCCGGAGCAGCGCCCAGCTTCCCTTCCGCCCCGAGACGAATGTGATCGACATGCAAAATGCCGATGTATCCCAGATTCAGGAACCCGTGCCGAGTGCCGCTACAGACGTATCTCGAACGAGAGTGGTCAAGCTCGTCTCCAGATGGATACGCGCGGAGACGCCGGCAGCGGTGGTTCGTTTCGGGGAAGGTGAAGGCCGGTTGCTGGTGGCGGACGTCAAGGATCCCGCATCGATGAAGGTGGCCACCAACAAGGTACGACGCCAGACAGGTCTCAAGCTGTCACAGAAACAGGTGCTCAGGGTCAAGGCGCACGTGATGAACGCGTTCGACCACGCCGACGTCGTGGGCATTCGGAGCAGTGCCGGGTTCAAAGAGGAACACCAGATGTGGGTTGACCGGATCGAGAGCCTCTTCGCTCAGCGGTTGGCGGAAGGCAGGGCTCCCGCCTACATCACACACTGCCTCGTCAACGGCGCCCTTGCCAATGCGCTCCCGTCGCTGCTGGAGGACCAGACGCAGGTCAGCGTCATCTCGTGTCGGGATATCGGAGAGAAGATCCGGGTCAACTTCGGCGTCGACGATGTGAGGGTCTATCAGGTGCCCTCACAGCACATCATGCGCTACGTCGATGGCGACTATGAGTCAGCGCTGCACGGTGTCCCGATGTGGCCGAACTTCTACGCCGAGCTTCGCGCCGATCTCACTGTGCGCCATCGCGGAGAGGTGTTCCTCGTGGGCGCCGGCCTGTTCGGCAAGGACCTGTGCATTCGGATCAAGGAACTCGGCGGCATCGCGCTGGACATGGGTTCGACCATGGACAGCCTCGCCGGGAAGATCACGCGGGGCCCCAAGAAGCCGCCGCCGTACCGCCCGGCGCGCCCGCCCGCTGACTCGTAGCGCTGTTATTCCAGATATCCGAAGCGCTTCATCAGGCGCAGGCCGCGGCCCTTGAGCAACTCTCGGAAGTCGTTCGTGGTGAGCTCTGACTTCCACTTGCCGCGATTGTCGAAGATCGGCTGATTGACCTGCCAGTTACGGTGCTTAGCGTTGGACCTGACCGACTCGCCGGGCGTTCCCACCCCGTCGAGCCCAAACCAGTTCCGCTCTTTCTCGTGGTAGCGCAGCATCCCTTCATCGAACGGGATCGACATGAACTCGCAGATCTTCGTCAGCGTCCCCGTCGGATCCTCGATCAGGTCCTCGTGGCGGTAGACGAGCACGTCGTCCTTCTCCTCTTGCGACGCCGAGACCGAGTTGCTCTTGATCCATTGTCGGACGCCGTGGCCGGGGTCGCCGATACGGCGGCCGTACGATGCCGCCACATCACGGCCATCGCGCACCACGATCAGGAATCGCGCGCCCGGGACCAACTCCCGGATGAGGCCGATACGGCGGATGTGCTTCGGCGTCTTCTCCGCCAGCACCCGCTTGTCGGACGCTTCTGCCTCGGCCACCAGTTCGGCGTAACCGACGCGCGCCGCTTCGCGTTCCTCGCGGAAGATCTCCGTCTCGCGCAGCGGTATGTAGACATCGGGATGCGCGGCGAGCATGTTCGCCATCAGCGTCGTGCCGCTGTGGCCACAACCGCAGATGAATACCGCCGACTCGATCGTTCGCTTCGGTTCGACCGCGGAGCTAGGGGACATCGCGATTCGCACACTCCTCGACCGTCCCGCTCTGGTCAGAGCTGGGCTTCTTGTCGTAAAGCACGAGGATCTTGCGCTTGTACACCTTGGGCTGCTTGTCGAGCGCACGCTTGGTCAGGCGCGTGTTCCTCCTGGTGCCGCCGACGTAGATGTCCGCGGCGTTGTTCTCCTTTTTCCATTCGACGCGCAACATCACCCCCTTGCCCAGTTTGAGCGTCAGCGACTTGGGAGCGTTGGACTCGGTCGAAACGAACACATCGGCATTGCGCAGACACACCGCCAGGCTGCGAGTGATCACCCGGGCGCGCTCGAGCTGCGACTTCGTCAGCGCCGTGGTCTTCGGCACGTTCTGGTCTCCCGAGCCATCGTTGCCGCCGCCGTCCGATGAATCGGGCTTCGGGGTCGCATCTGGCGAAGCGGACGCTTCCGGCGTTGGATTACCGGGCTTGTCTCCGGAGTTCCCGTCGCCGCCGCAGGCGGCAAGCAACGCCCCGAGCAGTACGAAGGTGATCAGGCTGGCGGTAAGTCTCATATTCGCGGATAGGCTAACGCAGTCGCCGAGGGCGACGACGCGCCTCTTCCAGACCTGCC
>JAXDJK010000058.1:0-3409 GCA_034665665.1 Acidobacteriota bacterium | reverse complement strand
CATCGCCGCATCCTCTACGGCATGTACGAGCAGGGGAACACGGCCGGCAAGGCGTACAAAAAGTCCGCGCGTATCGTCGGCGACGTGATGGGTAAGTTCCATCCGCACGGCGACAGCGCCATCTACGACACGGTCGTGCGCATGGCGCAGGACTTTTCGATGCGCTATCGCCTCGTCGACGGCCAGGGCAACTTCGGCTCGCTCGACGGCGACAACCCGGCGGCCATGCGGTACACCGAGGTGCGGCTGACGCGCCTCGCGGAAGAGCTGCTGCGCGACGACATCGACAAAGAGACCGTGGACTGGGTGCCGAACTACGACGGCTCGCTCTCCGAGCCGTCCGTGCTGCCGGCCAAGTACCCGAACCTGCTCGTGAACGGCTCGTCCGGCATCGCGGTCGGCATGGCCACGAACATCCCGCCGCACAACCTCGGCGAGGTGATCGACGCCGTCCTGATGATGATCGACAACCCGCGCGTGACGTGGGAAGAGCTGATGGCCGTCGTGCCCGGGCCCGACTTTCCGACCGCCGGCTTCATTCACGGCGTCGAAGGCATCCGCCAGGCGTATTCGACCGGCCGCGGCATCATCCAGGTGCGCGCCCGCGCCGGTTTCGAGACCACCAAGAAGGGCGACAAGACCCAGATCGTCGTGACGGAGATCCCGTACATGACGAACAAGGCCCGCCTGCTCGAAAAAATCGCGGAGCTGGTGCGCGACAAGCGCATCGAGGGTATCAGCGACCTGCGCGACGAATCCGATCGCGACGGCATCCGCATCGTGGTCGAGCTCAAGCGCGACGCCATCCCCGACATCGTCCTCAACCATCTGTACCGCAACACGCAGATGCAGACCACGTTCGGCATCAACTTCCTGGCCATCGTCAACAACAAGCCGGAAACGATGAGCCTCCCGACGATGCTGCGGCACTTCATCGAGCACCGCAAAGAGATCGTGGTGCGCCGCACGCGCTTCGAGCTCCGCAAGGCGCTCGACCGCGCCCACATCCTGGAAGGCCTGGTCCGCGCGCTGGACGTGCTCGACGAGATCATTACCCTCATCCGCGGCAGCCGCACCGGCCAGGATGCGAAGGAAGGCCTCGTCGCGAACTGGCAGTTCAGCGAGCTGCAGGCGCAGGCCATTCTCGACATGCGCCTCCAGCGCCTGACGGGTCTCGAGCGCGAGAAGCTGATCAACGAGTACCAGGAGATTTTGGCGCTGATCGAGCGCCTGCGGGCCATCCTCGCGTCGGAAGTGCTGGTCCTCGAGATCGTCGCGCGCGAGCTGCGCGAGGTGAAGGAGGCGTACAACGACGCCCGCCGCACGGAGATCGTCCCCGACACGACCGAGATCTCGATCGAGGATCTCGTGGCCGATGAGGACATGGTCATCACCGTCTCCCGCGGCGGCTACATCAAGCGCTCGCCCCTGTCGCTCTACCGCGCCCAGCGCCGCGGCGGCAAAGGCAAGATCGGGATGCAGACGAAGGAAGAGGACATCGTCGAGCACCTCTTCGTGGCCTCGACGCACGCTTACGTCCTCGTCTTCACCGATCGCGGCCGGATGTACTGGCTGAAGGTGTACGCGGTGCCGGAAGTGGGGTCGAACGCTCGCGGCAAGGCCATCGTGAACCTTCTGCCGGTGGAGCAGAACGAGAACGTCCGCGCGCTGCTCACCACGCGCGACTTCTCGGAAGGAAAGTACGTGGTCATGGCCACCCGCGCCGGACGGATCAAGAAGACGGAGCTCTCAGCCTTCTCGAACGTTCGCGCCAGCGGCATCATCGCCATCGACATCAACGAGGGCGACGATCTTTACGCTGTCCGTCTGTCGCACGGCAACAACGAGATCTTCGTTGGCACCGAGGGCGGCATGGCCATTCGTTTCCACGAGTCGGATGTCCGCCCGATGGGCCGCGGCGCGGCTGGCGTGAAGGCGATCTCGCTCAAGCGGGACGATCACGTGATCGAGATGGATGTGTTGCCGGAGACGCCGGAAGGCCGTGTCCGCGCGGAGAAAAACGCCCGCAACGGCGCCGAGGAAGGCGAGACCAGCGAGACGGAGATCGAAGTACTCGAGGCCGTCGAGCCGGACGCTGTTGACCCGCTCGAGATTGTTGACCCGATCGACCCGATTGACGACGAGCCGGCCGACGCCGAAGCCGAAGCCGAAGCTGAGGCGGTCGAGGTCTCGAGCGACGATCAGGCGCAGTACGGCCAGATCCTGACCGTGACGGAGAAGGGTTTCGGCAAGCGCACGCCGATCCGCGCCTACCGCCTCACCTCGCGCGGAGCGCAGGGCGTGACCAACATCAAGATCACCGAGAAGAACGGCAAGGTCGCCGGTGCAGTGCACGTCTTCGCGGGCGAGCAGCTCCTGCTCATCACCGAGCAGGGCATGATGATCCGCGTGGCCTGCGATGGCATCCGCTCGATGGGCCGCTCTACCCAAGGCGTGCGCATCATCCACATCGATGAGGACGATACGGTGGTCGGCGCCGTGAAGGTGCTGGACCGCGAGCAGCCGGAAGAGGCGCTGCTCGACGACGAATCGGCCGAATCGGCCGATGAGATCCTGGACACGCCGGCGTCCGATGACGAAGCCGGCGATCCGGACGACACAATCCATTGATGGACGCCGCGCGAAGGGTAGAATCCCCCCATGGTTCGCCCTTCGCGTGAGCGAATCCAGCAGCTCGCCCGCGAGCTGCTGGACGCGTTGTCGCGCTCACGCGCCGTTACTTTCCTCAAGGACCGCGATGCTGTCCTCCAAGCGATCGTGCACGCCCTCACCGACGAGCTCCGGCGCGAGGAAGAGCGCGGTGACGCGGCCCGACGCCGCATCGGCATGCTCCGCAATCCGCCACCCAAAGGCACGCCCGAGTACGAAGCGCTCCTGCTCAAACTGGTCGAAGAGGAGTACCTGCGGGAAGGGGTGGAGTAGCGCGGCTTACGAGGGCTCGTCCGTGACGGTCTCGTCGAATGACGCGGGGTCCGCTTCCTTCGGCGGTGTCGCCTCGGTAGTGCGCATCGAGGCCGTATCGTCGGGCGAGCTGATCATCCGCCGCAGGCGTTGCGCCTTGGTCCGCTCGAAGATCCCGCCGGAGTGACCGGCCGGAATCCAGCTGTTGCCCGCGCATTTCGGGCAGCGGCCGCGAAACGCGATGTTTTTCCCGCAATCCGGGCAGATGATGACCAGCGAATGCGAAAGCTCGAACTTCTGCTCGCCTTCGGCGTCAAGACTGTTCAGGAAAGCGGCGAGATTGCCAAACGTCTCTTCCAATCGTTGCTCCGGACCGGGCTTTACTGCATGCGACATGCCGACCGCGAGGGAGTTGGCGGTTGGCGGTTGACGGTTGGCGGGAGCATGACGGGGACGGCCTCTTCTCCCGCCAACCGCCAACTGACAA
>JAXDJK010000057.1:0-10159 GCA_034665665.1 Acidobacteriota bacterium | reverse complement strand
CTTGCCCGAGCCGTTGGGCCCGAGGAGGCCGTAGATCTCACCGCGCGGCACCTGCAGCGTGATGTTGTCGAGCGCGCGGAAGCTACCAAAGTCCTTCGTCACGGACTGCACGTCGATACCGATGGCCGCGCTCATTCGGCCTTACCCTTCACACCCAGATCAACCTCGGCGGCCATGCCGGCCTTGAGCCGCGGATCATGATCGACCACTACCTTCACCCCGAACATCTGCTCGGCCCGTTGCGCCCGCGTCTGCACGTTGCGCGGTGTGTACTCCCCCTGGCTGGAGACGGAGGCGACGCGGCCGCGGAACCACTGGTCGGGAAACGTATCGACCCGCACGCGTACCGGCATGTTCACCTGCACGAGTCCCAGCAGCGTCTCGGGCACATAGATGCGCACCCACAACTGGTCGGCCTCGAGGATCTCCGCCACAGTCTGATTCGGCGCCACCAGATCGCCGGGCCGGAGCCCGAACGACTGCACGATTCCGCCGACGGTCGACTTCACCACTGTTTCGGCACGCTGCTTCTCCAGCGACTGCAGATGCCGCTCCTGCTGCGTCACCGCGGCGCGCGCCGCGGCGATGTCTTCTTGCCGCGTCCCGTTGCGGAGCGCGCGCAGGTCCTCGGCCGACGCTTTCGCCTTCGTGGCCGCGTCCTCGAACAAGGCCCGGGCCACGATGCCTTCGCGGTAAAGCGCGCCCTGGCGCCGCTCCTCGCGTGCATCGTTCAGCGCGATCGCTTCCGCCTTGCGCCGCTCTTCATCACGCGGGCCGGCGATCGCTTTTGCGAGCTGCGCCTGTGCGGCGGCGATGGCGGCCTGCTGCTCGGCGAGCTGCCGGTCGACCGTTTCGGTCTCCAGCGTCACCAGAAGCTGGCCGCCCACGACCTGGTTGCCTTCATCGACGTGAACGCGGACCACGCGGCCGCCCACCAGCGACCCCACGTTCACCGTCCGCGCTTCGAGCGTTCCGGCGAGGACGAGCGGCTTCGGCTGGTTTTGCTTGCGCATGTACAGCAGCGTGGCCACCGCGATCGCCGCGATCACCAGGAGCGGGATGACTCGTTTCAGCACTTTTTTTACTGCGGGCACTCTTGCCTCCAGACTTCGCCGGGGTCGTAATCGCGCCGTGGACCCACAGGTCGAACAAGGCGTCGAGGTAGGAATCGAGCGGATACACCGGGGTCACATTCAGGACCTGGTGGATGAAGACGTAGGAATGCAGGTGCGAGATGAAGAGCAACGCCGTCGCACGTGGATCACCGCGGCGGACCACGCCTGCTTTCATGGCCCGCGCGAAGTAATCGACCACGATGCGCAGCCCGCGGCGCGACGGGCTTTCCTCCGCATTCGTGTCGAACGGCACCACCACCGTGGTCTGCCGCGCGTTGCGGTGCATCTGCACCGCGATCGATGCGCCGATGACCCGCTGCACGAAGGGGACGAACTGCTCGGCGAATCGGCGCAGCACGACGCGCGGATCCTGCGAGGCATCGGTGGCCGCCAACTCCTCGATGTACGGAGGGACGCCGACGCCCACGCTGCTCATCGCCGCGGTGAACAGGGCCTGCTTCGACGGGAAGTGGCGGAGGACGGCCGCCGCCGTGACGCCGACCAGCACGGCGATGTCGGCCAGTGTGGCGCCGTCGTAGCCTTTCTCCGTAAAGACACGGCGGGCCGCGTCGAGGAGTTGTTCCGGGGTAATGCGAGGTGGACGTCCCATCGAAAGTAAACGTAGGTTTACAAATGCCGTTTGTCAATGGCCGTTTACAAATTTGTCATGAGCAAAAGAAAACGGCGGCCCTTGCGGACCGCCGTTGTCTTCGTCGTTGCGCTGCGGATGCGTTAGAACGACAACTTCGCCGCCAGCTGGATGATGCGCGGCCCGAGCGAGGCGCTCGGCGAGCCGAAGCCGGTCAGCGCGTTCGGCTGCGGCACGAACGTGCCGTTCGTGAACGCGTACGCCGTGTTCCGCTCGAGGCTGACGTTGCTGCGGTTGAAGACGTTGAAGGCCTCGGCGATGAGCTGCACGTGCGCGCCGCCGAAGATGGGGATGTCTTTCGCCAGGCGCGGGTCGACCGAGAGGATCGCCGGCAGCCGCTCCGCGTTCCGCTCCGCTCCCGGGACGCGGTCGCTGCGGTTGTTGCCGTCGTTGTTGATATCGGCGCCGACCAGCGCGGTGTACGGCTGGCCGGTCTGGTAGGTGACGATGCCGCTCAGCGTCCATCCACCGAGAAGCCCCTTCTGCCAGCCAGCGAGATTCTGCACGTAACTGTCCAGTGACCACACGCCGCTGAACACCGCGCGGTGCCGCACGTCGTTGTCGCCGTACGCCCAGTCGCCCTCGATGTCGAGCGGGTCGGAGATGTACTTCGCGTCGTCGCCGCCACCCGGCACCACTGCCGTCGCATCCGGCTTGTTGTCCTTGACCTGCGCCCAGGTGTACGACACGCGCGCCTGCCAGTTGTTCGAGAAGCGCTTGTTCACGTCGAGGGTGTAGCCGTCGTACTTCGAATCGGCCGAGCTCTCGAAGAGGATGATCCGGCCGAAATTCGCGAACGGCCGAGTCGAGGAGTAGCGCTTGTACGTCAGCGAGCCGCCGCCCTGGATGGGCGAGGTGACCAGGTCGAACGCGCCGACGTTGATGTCGCGCGAGCGCTGCAGATCGTTGCCCTGCACGTGCTGGTAGTTGAGGCCGACCGAGATGTCCTTGGTCACGCCGCGCTCGATGCCGAAGCTGGCCTGATGCACCTCGGGGTTCTCAAAGTCGGGGCTGAAGGCGAAGATCGTCGGCTTCGGAATCGCCGCGCCGGCCGGCAGCGCGTTGTAGATGTTCGGATACGTCGGGATGAGCGCGCCGGTGAACGTGATGGTCTGGACGTTGATGCCGTTGTTCGAATGCGCCGTGCCGATCATGATCGCCGGCGTGCGGCCATAGAAGATGCCGTAGCCGGCACGGACGACGGTGCGTCCGTCGTTGCCGGGCGTCCAGGCAAAGCCGAGGCGCGGGGCGAAGTTGTTCGAGTCCTCCGGGATGTTGCTCGTGTCGATGCCGGCCGCGAGCAGCTGCGCGTCCGGGTTCCGCACGGACGGCTGGGCGATGCTCTGGAGGTCGTAACGCACGCCGGCATTGACCGTCAGCGACGGCCGGACCTGCCACTCGTCCTGCAGGAAGACGCCCGTCTCCGTGATGTTCGGCTCCGTGGTCGGACCGGTCGTGCCCGGGCCCGCGAAGGCCTGGATGAACCGCGACGGCTTGTTGTTCTGGAAGTCCGCGAGGCTGTCGAACTGGTACGACCCCGAGAAGTTGCCCGGGAAGAAGTTGAGGATGTCGTCCTTGCTGTAGTCGAACCCGCCCTTGACCACGTGGTTCGCGAACGCAAAGTGCGCCGTATCGGCCAGCTGGAAGCGCTTGATGGTCGTCTCGCGCGGGCTGAAGTTGTTGCGGCCGATGGTCAGCACCGTGACGCCACCCTGCCGGATCAAAGCCTCGGGCGCGGCGCTGTTGGCGAGACCCGGCTCCTGATCCTTCGCGTACTGGAAGCGCGCTTCATTGAGGATGCCGTTCGCAATCGTCGACGTCAGCGCGGCCGAGTACGTGTCCGTCGTGACGTTCGAGTTGCCGGTGTGCTCGAGCGCGTTCGTGATGCCGCCGTTCTCGAAGTTCTTGCCGACGAACTCCTGCCGGTTGTAGCGGAAGGAGAGATGGTTCTTCGAACCGAACTCGCTGTCCGTCTTGACGAGGAAGACGTCCTGGTCCTGGTTGCGCGTGTACTCGACGCCGAGCACGCGCAGGCGCTCGAGCGCGGCCTGCGATGCGGCATCCGTCGGGAAGCCGCCCGCCGGCGACCCGAGGACGATCAGGTTCGGCAGCGAGTTCCGCTGCGCGTCGTAATTGACGAAGAAGAAATGGCGGTCGTGCACGATCGGCCCGCCCGCGCTGCCACCGTACTGATCGAAGTGGTACGGGCTCTTCGCCCGGCCATTGATCTCGTTGATGTAGTCGTTCGCGTTGTAGCGCTTGTCGCGGAGGAAGTAGAAGAGCGACCCCTGCAGGTCGTTCGTGCCCGACTTCGTCACGACGTTGATCACCGCGCCGCCCGCGCGGCCGTATTCGGCCGAGTATGCGTTGTTGTTGACCTGAAACTCCTGCACCGCGTCCTGCGAGAACTGGTACGGAGCGCGGCCCGAACCGGTGCGGCCGAGGGACTGGCCGAAGAACGTGTTGTCATTGTTCGCGCCGTCGATGACCAGCGAGTTCAACGTACCGCGCTGACCGGCGAAGCTGATGTCGCCGAGGCGGACGTCGCGCACGACACCGGGAGTCGTGAGCGCGAAGTCGATGAAGTTGCGGCCGTTCACCGGCAGGTTCTCGATGGCCGTCTCATTGACGACGGAGCTGACCTGCGAGCGTGCCGTCTCCACGAGCGGCGCCTCGGCCGAAACCGTCAGGCTCTCCGCCAGCCCGACCTGCAGCTTCAGGTTGAGTGTGACGTCCGTGCCGACGTTGACAGTGATGCGGTCATACCGCACCGGCCGGAAGCCGTCCAGCTCACCGACGAGGTTGTACGTGCCCGGCGGCAACAGCGCGAGCTGATAAATCCCGCGCTCGTTGGAGACCGTGCTGCGCATCGAGCCGGTGGCGGCGTTCGTGGCCGTCACCGTGACGCCCAGCAGCGCGGCCCCGGAGTCGTCCGTCACCGTCCCGGAAATCGAGCCGGTACTGCTCTGGGCAAAGAGAGAGACCGTAAGAAATAAACAGAGAAAGGACAGGACGAGAGCTTGGCGCAAGCGCATCAGGACTCCTTCGGCAGGTATGGTTGACTTCGGTTGTATGGGGACGACTATTGGACGTCGCGTGTCGAGAATATCATGCACCCGACATGGCCATCGCAAGCGTAAATCCCGCCACCGGTGAGACCTTCGCGACCTTCGAACCGCACACCGCGCAGGACCTCGAACAGAAGCTGCAGCGTTCCGTCGAAGCGTTCCACATCAACCGCGCACGATCGTTCGCCGAACGTGCGAAGCGGATGCACCGAACCGCCGATCTCCTGGAGGAGCGCGCCTCCGATCTGGGACGCACCATCACCCTCGAGATGGGCAAACCGATCACCGCCGCGATCGGCGAAGTCCGCAAATGCGCCACCGCCTGCCGCCACTACGCGGATCACGCGGAACGCTATCTCGCGCCCGAGCAGATCGAGACCGAAGCGCAGGAAACGTACGTCCGTTTCGATCCCCTCGGCACCGTGCTGGCCGTCATGCCGTGGAACTTCCCCTTCTGGCAGGTCTTCCGGTTCGTGGCTCCCGCCCTCATGGCCGGCAACACCGGCCTCCTGAAGCATTCGTCCAACGTACCCCAATGCGCACTGGCCATCGAAGACGTTCTGCGCGAGGCCGGCTTCCACCACGGCGAGCTCCAGACGCTGCTCATCGGATCCGAACAGGTGGCGCGCGTGCTCGAGGACGAGCGCGTGAAAGCGGCCACGCTCACCGGCAGTGAGCCCGCCGGCGCGAGCGTCGCCTCCACCGCGGCCAAGCGCATCAAAAAGAGCGTGCTCGAACTCGGCGGCAGCGACCCCTTCATCGTCATGCCGTCGGCCGATCTCGACGAGGCCGTCTCCGTCGGCGTGAAAGCGCGCGTCATCAATAACGGCCAGTCCTGCATCGCCGCGAAGCGCTTCATCCTGCACCAGGACATCGCCGGCGAATTCGAGGCACGCTTCGTCGCCGCGATGAAAGCGCTCGTCATCGGCGATCCGCTCGACGAGAAGACGGACATCGGTCCCCTCGCCATGCCGCAGCTCGTGGAAGACATCGACAAACAGGTGCGCGAGTCCGTCGCCGCCGGCGCTCGCCTGATCACCGGAGGTCACCGCATCGGCGATCGCGGCAACTTCTACGCGCCGACCGTCCTAGCCGACATCCCGCCGGATGCTCCGGCGCTCGCCGAGGAGACGTTCGGACCGATCGCAGCGCTCGTTCGCGTCGCCGATTTCGACGAGGCCGTCCGCGTGGCCAACGCCACACAGTTCGGCCTCGGCGCGAGCGTCTGGACGCGCGATCGGGCCGAAGCGGAGCGCTTCGCCACCGAGATCGATGCGGGCCAGGTCTTCGTCAACGCGATGGTTGCCTCCGACCCCCGCATCCCCTTCGGCGGCGTCAAGCACTCCGGCTTCGGCCGCGAGCTGGGCGTCTACGGCATCCGCGAGTTCGTCAACATCAAGACGGTCTGGATCGCGAAGCTCTAACTAACCGGCCAGCGTGCTGACCGGCGAGAGCCGCGCCGGCTTGCCGTACCGCTGTGTTGCCCAGCCCATCACCGCGCCGAGGACACTGCCCGGCAGCATGATCTGCCACCAGTAGTGCACGCCGTCTTCCGATGGCATCGCCGCCACCGCGAACGCGAGCACGAGCCCCACGATGAATCCGAAGGCGATGCCCTTCGGCACCGAGTGCACGCGCCGCGCGTACCAGCCCGCCGCCATGCCAGCGATGATCCCCTTCACCGTCGAGCCCATGACGATGGTGAGGATGACCGGCCGCACCGCCGGTGTGAACCACGCCGTCAGACCGTCGATCGCGCCGAGCACCGCACCGATGATCAATCCGAAAAGAATCTTGTTCATCTCATTCCTCCGCTACCCGATTCAACGAACCGCCTGATTTCCTTTAAAGCCCCGCGAGAAAAAAGACGAGCGCCCGCATGACCAGGTACGCCACGATCAGCGCCACCAGCGCGCGATACCGCCCTAACCAGCGCGCGGCCTGCTCGAACACGTTCTCGCGATACGCCGCCACCGGCTCGCCATCGAGATAGCGGACCACGTCCGCGCCGAGCTCCCCCGCATCACGGTAGCGTCCCAGGCGCTCCGGCTCCGTGGCCCGCGCGCAGATCGCGGTCAGCCGCCGCGGGGGCGACGGACCGGCCAGATACCGGAGAATCGCACCGAGCGCGTACACATCGGCGCGAGCATCGACGGATTCGCCGCGGGCCTGCTCCGGCGCCATCCAGCCGGGTGTGCCGGCGATGTGCGCCGTCGCCGCGTTGCCGTCAATGCGGCAGGCCACGCCCCAATCCATCACCAGCACCGCCCCGAACTCGCCGGCCATCACATTCTCCGGCTTGAGGTCGCGATGCACCACGCCGTTCGCATGTGCGAACGCCACCGCCTCACAGATGCGCACGAAGAGACGCAGCCCTTCCGTCGTGCCACGCTCCGCGCTGATCCACGCATCGAGCCGTTCTCCGCGGACAAGTTTCATCGTGTAAAACACACGCCCGTCCGGAAGCACCCCGACGTCATGCACCGGCACGATACCGGGATGCTCCAGCCGCGCGATCACGCGCGCTTCCTCGCGCAACCGCTCCGCCGCGTCAGCCGACGACAGCTCCGTCGCCAGTACTTTGAGCGCCACCCGCCGCCCCAGCTCCGCGTCTTCCGCTTCATAGACGACGCTCATCCCTCCGCGACCCAGCTCGCCCACGATCCGGTAGCGCGTCCCACGGAGATCCGGCAGCTCCGTAACGTCGCGCAGCCGCGCCACCGCGTCATCCGACAGCCACCTCACGCGTCGACTCCCAGGAGAGCGCGCGCTTCCGCACGAAACTCCTGCTCCGACGCCGTGACCTCGCGCAACGTTTCCAGCACCAGCGCCCGAAACCGCCGCCGCGCCGCAGCCAGCCAGTTCGTCACCTGCGTCTCCGGCACACCGAAGCGCTCCGCCAGCGCGCGATACGACACCGTGCGATCGTCCTCCAGGTCGTACGCCTCGAAAACCGCGAACTGCTCCGCCTTGCACACCTGCCGCAGCCGCTCCACCACAAGCGCAAACACGCTCCGCACCCACTCCCGCTGAAAGTACTCCTCCGGCGTGGCCGTCTGCGTTTGCGGATCCAACCCGATCTCCGCCTCCGCCGCCTCGAAGTCCAGCTGCACCGCCCCACCCCCGCGCTTCAACCGCGTCGACGCCTTGTACTCATTCGCCAGATACCGGTCGAACAGCACCCGCAGAAACGTCCGGAAGCTCGCCTTCGTCGCGTCATACCCCGCCAGCGACTCCCGCTCCAGCGCCGTCACAAAGAAGCTCTGCGCCAGATCCTCCGCATCCTCCCGCCCCCGCCCCCAATGCACCCGCGCGTATTTGTACAACGGCTTCCAGTAGCACCCCACCAGCGTCCCGAATGCCCGTTCCCGCTCGTCCGCATCGCCACTCGCCAGCGCAATCAGCACGCTCCGCCGCGTGGTAGGGAAAGGGGAGGTGGACATGGATGTGGCAATTATCGGTCGGTGCGGTGAGAAGCTGCATTCCGATCTGCCTGGGTCCTGAACAGCTGTCGCCGCGGCCACCCCGTTTCGTTGAGCGTGGAGAAGTAATGGCGTATGATTCTAGTAAGTAGCAGTATTTCTAATAATGGCCCGACCAGTACATACCAGACCTACTGGCAAAGGCGAACGCAACGGAAAGAAGCATTTGAACGCCTCTCTCCCGCGCCAACTCGTCTTCGACTTCAACGCCGTTGCGAAGAAACAAGGTCTTGGCCGGCGCGACGCACTGCTCGAGGATCTCCTCCGTCGCTTTCTCGAAAAGGTCGAGCCGGACAGCAAGTCGCTTCGTCAGCCGCCCTCGAGTCCATTCGTGCTAGACCCGCCGGCTCGCGGCCTCACGTCGAAGGAAACATCCGACTTTCGCAAGCGGATCAACAGCAATTCGGTACTCCGCGTGGCGCGTGAGCTCGCCGAAGAAATCCTCGAAGTTACGAGTTCCATAGGTCCGCGAAAGCCACCGATGCGTACCATCCGGCGGGCTAACTCGGAACGGAAGCGGAGCGCCTGATCATGCGTCCAAATCAACAGGAGATGCTCTAGTGAATATCCAAGAGCGGCCCGGCACGAGCATGATCATCGACGTCGTCGACCCTCGCGACAGACCTGTGGGTACGATCTCACGCCGGGAGGTGCTCGCGGCGGGTCAGAACTTCCGGGTAGCGCACCTGTTTCTCTTTGACTCCCGCGGAGACCTTCTGATTCAGCAGCTGTCCTCGCGCCGCGAACGGCATCCACTTGCCTGGGGCTCCTCCGTGGCAGGCTACTTGTTTGCGGGCGAGACGTACGACGAAGCCATCCTTCGCCGGACCAAGCAGGAACTCGGCCGCGCAATCCAGCCGGTATCGTTCCTTGGCCGCACCCGCATGGAGGATGTTGCGTCCGAGAAGTTCATTGGCCTCTTCGGCGCCCAGGACGACGGCCCCTTCGACATCGATCAATCACACATCGAACGTATCGAGTTTCTCCCGATGGCCGAGATCTCGCGATTGATGAACTACGACGAGCGGCCATTCACGCCTACCTTCCGGCACCTCTTCCAGTTCTACAGCACGCAAACGCCGATTGGATGAGCACGGGCGCGCAGCCTGATCGTGTCAGGCTTGAACGAGATGGCTCCTCACCCGACGACATCTCGCGACAAGAGCTGCTCGACTTGCATCGGCTCCTCGTTGAGGAATACCGGTTCCAGGTCAAACTCAACTCCGACCGAACACAGATCTACCTCGTCCTGAACACGGCCATCCTCGCAGCTGCTACCGGATTGATGAAGGCAGGCGGTCCAAGTGTCCGCACGCTGGTGGCATTGATCCTCCTCGTCGGAATCTACGTGGCCCACATCGCTGGTCAGGCGGTGAAGCAGGGTCACATGTACTACCGCACGATCGTTTACAAAAAGACGCTTGTTGAAGACCTGCTCGGCCGCCACAGGCATATCGAAGGCTATGGTTTTAGCGGCGCCACCCTGTCACTCGAGACCACGGCCGGCATGGCGAACGACACCCAGATACTCGACGACGCTGAAAAATGGCTGAGCCGCGGAGTTCGGCCGAATACGATCACGGCCGGTCTACTCCACATTTTCAGGATGTTTGCCATCCTCGATGCCGGCGCGATGCTTTTCATCGTCGCGATGACACTCGCTGAGTTCTTCAACGTCTGGTGATTACCATCGAGTAGGCCCGCGCGCGCAGGACGGTTCGCAACCGGGCGACATGATGCCTACCTAACAAAAACGGCCACCCTTGCGGGTGGCCGTGGTTGATTTTCGAAAGTGGCTCCGGCAGCAGGACTCGAACCTGCGACCCGCGGATTAACAGTCCGCTG
>JAXDJK010000056.1:0-4059 GCA_034665665.1 Acidobacteriota bacterium | reverse complement strand
CCGGCGATGACCGAGAGCGGCGGATACGAGGTCCAGCCGGAGTTGGGAGCGCCGCCCGGGACGAAGAAGCTGCCGAGCATCATGATGCCGCCCGGCAGGTAGAGCCAGTAGCTCATCATGTTGAGCTTGGGGAAGGCCATGTCGGGCGCGCCGATCTGGAGCGGCACGACGTAGTTGCCAAAGGCGCCGACGGCCAGCGGGACGATCGCCAGGAAGACCATGATGGTGCCGTGCATGGCCCCGAGCTGGTTGTAGAACTCGGGGAGCATGACGCCGCCCGGCATGTTCGACGCGCCGAGGAAGTTCGCGATGAACTGCGGCACCGCCTTGCCCGGATACGCGAGCTGGAAGCGCATGAGCAGCATGATCGAGAAGCCGGTGAAGAGGAAGCAGAGCGCGGTCACGGCGTACTGCACGCCGATCCATTTGTGATCGATGGAGAAGACGTACTTGCGCAGGAAGGACTGATGGTGCCCTCCCCCGTGTACTTCTTCCTCACGCATCACGCGCAGCGCTTCATCGAGCGCCCGCTGCGCGTCGCGTGCGCGCATCCATTGGTTGCCTACGCGGACCTGACGTTGCGGTGGCATCTGCCCTCCGTATAGCTCTCGGCTCTCAGCTGTCAGCTCTCAGGGAGGCCGGAACCGCCGGTTTTTCCCTGAAAGCTGCGAGCTGCGAGCTGACAGCTAGCCTTTAAACGTGAACGTAACCTGCTTCTGCTCTTTGGCTCCCACCGTGACCTGCTGCTCCTGTTCGCCGAGCTTCTCGTGCCAGGCGACGAGGGTGTAGGTGCCGGGGGGAAGATTGCCGATATTGAAGGAGCCGTTGGCGGCGGAGACGCCGTGGAACGGGTGCGGCAGGACGACCATGTAGCTGTTCATCCAGCCGTGCACGTCGCACTTGATGCGGAACGGCTTCATCTCGACCTTGTCGAACTTCTTGGTCGACTTCATGCCCTGCACCGGCTGCCCTTCGTTGAAGGCGCTGTTGACGGCCGGCATGGCGTGGACGTTGTGCAGCGTGGCATCGCTGTTCACGATGTCGATCGGCTGGCCGACCTGCACGGCGCTCACGTGCGGGTGATACTGGCAGCCGTTCTGATCGAGAACCGCCGCGGCGGGCGCCGGGTAGTTGCCGGCCGGCGCATTCTTCACGTAGACGATGACGTTGGCGAGCTCGCCGGCCGCACCGACCATCAGCGACTCATCCGGCACAGGGCCCGAGTGCTTGGAGGCGCAGTAGGCGTCAGCGCTCATCTGGATGGGCGCGCCCTTGGCGGCAGCGCCTTCGAACTTCACGAGACCGGCGATGGTCGCGGCGTCGGCCACGACCGGTGCGGCCGCGGAGGGAGCAGCGCCGCCACCGGCGGCAGCCGTCGACTCGGCCGGCGGGGCGCCGTCGTCTTCGCCGAGGTCCTTCTCATCAACAACTTCCTTGCCGCCGCCGCAGGCGATGGCGAATACGAGCGAAAGGGTGCACAGCAGGGTAACGAACTTCCGTAATGACATCGATTTTCTCCGTAGGTCCAGTGAGCGTTATCGCCCGGCCGGCGCGGCTGCCGCGCGGCGAGGCGGTGTCTCGGCGCGGCCGGTTTGCGTCGGCGTTGCCGGGGGGGTATTCACGTCGGGGTGAGGCACCGGCATGAGCGGCGCCTCGAATCCGGTCTCGCCGGCCGAGCGCATCTCGTTGATGCCGATGCTCCAGATGTAGTCGCGCAGGAAGTCGGTCAGCGCCACCGCGTCCGCCATCGTGTTGCGCAGCGCTTCATCGCTGGCAAAGTACGGACGGAGCGACGCCTTGTACGACGCGAACTGCGGCGTGTCGATCGCGCCGGCCAGCGGCGACTTGAAGCCGCCCGTCTCCGGGTCGCGGGGGAAGTTGGTGGGCATGCGCGTGCCCGGAATGTACTCGTCCGGACGGCGGATCCAGTCGGCGATCCATTCGTGCCGCAGCCGGATCTTGGAGAGGGTCAGGTTCGGTGCGAGCGACTGCGTGTCCGCCACGTTCGGCACCGGCGGGTTGTCCGGACTGACGGGCGTTACGGAGTGGCACTGCTGACAACGCAGCATCTGGAAGACCTGCTGGCCGATGGCCACGTTCGCCGCGGCCGGCCGGATCTGCCGGAGGGTGTCGAACGGTGCCTGGCTCCCCTCGGCGGCGAAGCCGGTCACCAGCACCGCCGCTTCCTGATCGGTGAACTGGAAGGTCGGCATGCGCACCGGCAGCCACGGCCGGATCTTCATCACGGTCGGGTCTTTGAGGAAGTTGAAGAGCCACGGCGACTGCGCGCGGTGCCCCTCGGGGCTCAGATCCGGCGGGAGGAAATTCGTATCGCTGATCAGCGCGGCGATGGCCCGGCCGTTCCGGTTCACGACGTGGCACCCGCGGCAGTTGTGCTGCGAGATGAGCTTGCGGCCCTCTTCGAGCTGGCGCTGGCGCGGGTTGTTCGCGGCCATGCGGTTGGCCGTGACCTTCTCCTTCGTCAGCCCGAGGACCACGTTGGAGATCAGCTGCGCCTCCTGCTCGGAGAGGTAAAAGTTCGGCATGCGCAGCTTGTCGTTGTACGGCTTGGTGCGCTCGTCGTCGTACACGCGCGGGCTGCGCAGCTTGTTGTAGATCCACGACGGCACGGTGTGGTTGATGTGCTCGACCTTGCCGTCCTCGTGCTTGTACTGGTGCGCGAAGCCGAAGTCGAAGAGGTGGAGCGTCTTCGAGCCTTCGATGGTCAGCTCCGTGCCGATCGGCTTGAGGCCCTCGAAGCCTTTGATGTCGTGGCAGGAGTAGCAGCCGTATTTTTCGATGCTGCGCTGGCCGAGGTACTCGAGCTGCCCCTGGAGCGGCATCGCGCGCAGCTTGGCCTCGGCGTCGGCATCGCTCATCGTGTTGACGAGGTAGCCCTTGGCCAGCTCGCGCACCGACTGCGGATCGGGCGGGCGGATCGGCTGCTGGAGGTACTGCGGCTTCTGCAGGGTCAGCAGGTACGCGGTAACGTCCGAGGCCTCGCTGTCGCTGAGGCGCAGACTCGGCATCGGCGCATTGCGGTAGTACGCCTTCGGGTTCTTGACCCAGTTGTAGATCCAGCCGGCGTGGGTCTTGGTGCCGGTGCCGGTGAGGTTGAAGCCGTAATGGCGCTCCAGCGGGAAATCGTCGCGTTTGGCGAGGCGCATCGCGCCGGAGGCTTCGTCCTTCACCGTCTCCTGGGCGATGTGGCAGCCCATGCAGCCGACCGACTCCACCAGCGCCTTGCCGCGGGCCGGGTCCCCGCCCGCCGGCGCGTTCCACTGCCGATGGGTGGACTTGGCGAAGAGGTAGGTGACGATCGAGTGGATCTCGGCGTCCTGGTACTTGATGTTCCGGATGCGCTCGTGCTGCGGCACGGCCGGACCGGTCATGTTGCGCTGGTAGAAGAAGCTGGGCATGCGCGTGGTCGAGCGGAAGCGGCTCGGCGCGGAGATCCAGCGGAAGGCCCACTCCGGGGTGGTCTTCTCGGCGATGCCGTCGAGGTTCGGCCCCGGTTTGCGCAGCTCGGAGAAGCGCCAGTTGTCGATCTTGTGGCAGGCGTGGCAGCCGTACAGCTCCACGATGTGCGTGGCCTTGTTGATCTTCTCCCCGCCGGTCACTTCCATCTGCGTGGCGTGGCACTTGAGGCAGCCCGCTTCCCAGTTCTGGCGCGGGTACATCGGCGTGTCGAGGAAGGGATTGACCTCGTAGCCCCACTGGCGCTTCTGGTAATCCCACGGTCCGGGGATGAGGGTGGACTTGGCCTGCTTCCACCGGTTCTCCATGCGCGGGCTCATGGGCGTGTGGCCGGCGCGGCCGAATTCGGTGGCCCGGTCCTGCCCGCGGTGGCAGACGGTGCAGCCGTACTCGAGCAGCGGATGGGGCGACGACGAGCCGACGAACATGTCGAGCTTGGGGTGGGTGCGGAAGGGATTCATCACGTCGCGCGGGGCGGCAACGGTGCGCTTGAGCTGCGCCACGCGCTCCTCGGTTTCGAGGCGGCGCGAGGGCTGGACGAGGTTCTTGTCGAGCTTTCCCTGCAACTCGGCCGCGAGGCGC
>JAXDJK010000055.1:0-2677 GCA_034665665.1 Acidobacteriota bacterium | reverse complement strand
TTTCCGAGGACCTCGGCGAAGGGGAAGTCCGCCGCGAATCCATCTTTCTCGGATTGCGCAGAACCTCCGGCATAGGCTATGAAGATCTCCTCAGACTCTGCGGACAGGAGGTCAACACATGGATCGAGCGCGGATTGGCGGATGGGTGGCTGCGGCGGGACGGAGAGCGCGTGGCCTTTACGCCGGCAGGATTCCTGGGCAGCAACGACTACATCTCGCAGCTCTTCTGATCGTGCTCGCGGCAGCGCCGCTGTACGCACAGTCGGGGAGCGACATCGAATTCCAGCCCGGCATCACCCCGGCGCAGTTCACGCAGTTCTCGCGGCTCGTGGCCCAGGGCATCTACGCCACCCCCGTCGAGCCCGCCCGCGCCCGCGGCCTCTTCGGCTTCGACGTCGGCGTGGCCGCGACCGCGGTGCCGGTCGATCCGAACGCGGCCTACTGGACGCGCTCCGTAAGTGACGACTTCACCATCAGCGATCACGTGGTCATCCCGCGTCTGGTGGCCTCGAAGGGCTTGTCATTCCTCACCATCTCCGCCGCCTACGCGAAAGTGCCGGACACGGACATCACCATGATCGGCGGTTCGATCGACGTGCCGCTGATCAAAGGTGGCCTGCTCAAGCCGAACCTGGCTCTTCGCGGCGCCTACTCGCAGTTGCAGGGCTCCGACGTCTACGACCTCAAGACCTACGGCGTGGAGCTGTTCCTGAGCAAAGGCATCGGCCCGATCACGCCGTATGCGGCCGTGGGACGCATGAAGCTCGACGCGGAGGGCCGCATCAACATTTCCAACGCCCCTGCGATCATCCTGAAGGACAACTCCAGCATGAACCGCTACACCGTCGGCGTGCGCATCTCCCTGCTCCTGCCGAAGCTGGTGATCGAAGCGACGCAGGCGGAAGAGCGCAGCTACGCGGCGAAGGTGAGTTTCGGGTTGTAGTTAGAAGCAGTTCCTCGGAGTTCCTCGGAGTTCCTCGGGTTCCTCGGAGTTCCTCGGCGAACGTGACCCCGCCGAGGAACTCCGAGGAACTCCGAGGAACTGGTGTCGTTACTTCTTCTTCGACGACGCCTTCGGCTTCGCCGCCGGCTTCGGCGCAGCCGTGACGGACGGAATCCCCAGCGCGTTTGTGATCGAATCGATCGTGAACGTGCCCTCGGGGCCGAAGCCCATGATCTGGCCGTTGATGATGAAGGTGGGGGTCGAGTTCACGCCGAGGTCGAAGGCGCGGCTGACCTGGTCCAGCATGGCCGTCTGCTCGGCCTTGGACTTATAAATCTTGTCGACCGCGGCCGCATTGATGTCGTTGTCCTGGAGCCAGTTCGGGAGCCACTTGGCGAAGGTCTGCTTGGTGATCAGCTCCTGGCTTTTGAAGACCGTGTCGACGTACTGCCAGTACTTGGCCGGAGCGACCTTCTGGATGGCCTTGCCGGCCAGTGCCGCGGAGAGCGCCCACTCGTGGTGCTCGAAGAGCGGCAGATCCATCCGGATGTAGTTCACTTTGGAGAGGTTCTTCTGGATGATCGGCTCGATCTTCTCGTGCGCGCGGGCGCAGGTCGGGCACTGGAAGTCGGACAGCTCGATGATCTCGACCTTCGACTTCGCGTTGCCGCGGCGGACGCCGTTGGCGACGCCGAGGGTCTCGATCATTGCCTTGGCCGGATCGACCTGCATCGTGCCGCGGGTGCCGACGATGAGGAACCGCTCGGACGAGTCGACGAAGCCGTGATACGCGAACGGACCGAACTCGGTCGGGCGTGTCATGGTTACGGCCTTGATGCCGTCCGGAAGCGGGAACGGCGCGACCGTGGCCTTCATCTGCTTGCTCAGCAGCTCGGTTGCTTTTTCCGAGATGCGCGTGGCCACGGGACGATTGTCGTCCGCGAGCGCGATCACGGTGCCGATCAGCACCTGTCCGGTCTTGGACGAGTGCAGGACGTACTTCTGCGTCCCGCAATACTCATCCGAGGAACGGAGCGTGGCCGCGTACACGCGGAAGCCGGTCGGGCCGGCCTGCGGAATCGGCTCGAAGGTCAGGGCGCCGCCGGGGCAGCGCGGGAGCATCTTCGCGGTGAACGTGCGCAGCGCGGCGACGTCATCGATCCTGCCCTGCGCAAAAAGCGGAGAGCAGACGAGGAGCAGAGCGAGGGGGAGCAGGATTCGTTTCATCTGTTTTGAGTTCCGATTACTGCTGGACGTTAACCGTGCGATACCCGCGTTCAATCCACGCGTGCATCCCGCCGGAGATATGGACCACATTGCGGAAGCCGGCCAGGCTGAGCAGCTTGGCCGCCACGGCGCCGTCGTTCGGGCCGTCGCCGTACACGAGCACGGTCTGGTTCTGGTAGGGGAGCAGCTCGGGCAGCTGGCGCTCGATGGTGTCGAACGGGGCGTTGAGCGCGCCCGGCAGATGTCCATCGGGGCCGCGGTAGGTGGCGGCCGGCCGGATGTCCAGGATTACCACCTGCCGCGAGTCAAGAATCATTTCGTTGGCGATCGTGGGTGCGACCTCGGCGTAGCCTCCGGAGGTCATGGAGACTCCCACGGTCTTGCAGGCACCCGCGAGCAGAAGCAGGGGGAGGACTAGAAGCAGGGGCAGCCGCAGCAGCGATACGCCGATCAGTTTTCTCACAAGATCTCCAGGTCGAACTCGGGCCGCACCTCACCGACGAGGGC
>JAXDJK010000054.1:0-4693 GCA_034665665.1 Acidobacteriota bacterium | reverse complement strand
CTCTCCGTGACGACGGAGAAAGGTGATCGCGGCAACAAATGGATGCACTATCAGCGCATCCCGTCGCTCGTCGAGTACGTTCTGGTCAGCCAGGAGCCGCGCATCGAGATCTTCCGCCGCACGCCCGCCGCGACGTGGGAGTATCTCGAAGTGCGCGAAGGCAACGTGAGACTCGCCTCCGGGCCCCACGCTCGATGTCTCGACGCTCTACGCCGACCTGCCGCTTTGAAGCGCATGCGGTTCGTTCGATACCTGCGGCGATGTCGCTCCCGATTCGCCGGCGTGACGGTGCAGTTGCGCGAGTCGCTCTGCATCGGCGCGGAATGGAGTTACGACGAGTCTCGAGGCCGCGTTCGCAGTCGCCGACTATGCGGCGAGCCGGTACAGGGTGTTTCTCACGTTGCGGAGGTAGCGGCGATCTCCTGGGCGCGCTCGAGGGCGATGTCCAGTGTCTTCGCCAAGTTGCGCCGCCCGAAAATCTCCAGCTTGTGTGCGCGGACGATGGCGCGCAGTGGCTGCTGGCGCATCTCGGTGAGGATGAGCGTCGTGTCCTGCCCGCGGCATTTTCTGGCCATCTGCTCGAGCGCGTGAATGCCCGTCGCATCGATCGCCGGGACGTGGTGCATGCGGAGGATGAAGACCTTCGGCGGCTTGGCGATCTCGGACATCACGTCCTTCAGCTTGTCCGCGGCACCGAAGAAGAACGGGCCGTTCACCTGGTAGATCTCCACGCCCTTCGGGATCTCCCGTCCGCCGACGATGCGCTTCCTGTTGTGTACGTGATTCATCTCGTCCGGATCGTCTGTCGCATCGCTGTCGCGCAGTTCGCTGGTGATTCCTTCGATATCCGTGACCTCGGCCATCCGTTTCATGAAGAGCAGGGCCGAGGCGACTACGCCGACCTGCACGGCCACGGTGAGGTCGACGAAGACCGTCAGCGCGAAGGTGACCACGAGCACGAAGATGTCGCTCTTCGGGGCGCGCAGCAGCCCGGCGAACGAGCGCCATTCGCTCATGTGGTACGACACGATGACCAGGATCGCCGCCAGTGCCGCGAGTGGAACCTTCGCCGCCCACCGTCCGGCGAAAACCAGAATCAGCATCAACGTGAGGGCGTGGACGATGCCGGCCAGCGGCGTGCGTCCGCCGGTGCGAATGTTCGTGGCCGTGCGCGCGATCGCACCCGTTGCCGGAATGCCGCCGAAGATGGGCGAAACGATGTTTGCCACACCCTGCGCCACGAGCTCCATGTTCGACTTGTGGCGTGTGCCGATCATCCCGTCGGCAACGACAGCCGAGAGCAGCGATTCGATCGCCGCCAGCAACGCCACGGTAATCGACGGCGGGATCAGTTCGCGAATGTGATTCCACGGGATGTCCGGCCAGCTCGGTCGCGGAAGGCTCGAGGGAACGCTGCCGAAGCGCGAGCCGATCGTCTCGACCGGGAGGTCGAGGAGCTGCACCGCCACGGTGGCCAGCACCATCGCCACGAATGGTCCGGGCACCATCCTCGAAATCCGCGGCCAGAAGATGAGCACGACCAGCGAGCCGAGGGCAATCGTCGCCGTTGGCCAGTTGACGGAGCCGAGGTGGCCGCCGTAGGCCTGCCACTTCTCCACGAAGTCCGCCGGCACTGCACCCATCTGCAGTCCGAGAAAGTCTTTCACCTGACTGGAAAAGATGATCACGGCGATTCCGGCGGTGAAGCCTGTGACGACCGGATAGGGGATGAACTTGATCAGCGCGCCCATGCGCGCCAGGCCGAGGATCACCAGGATGATGCCGGCCATCACGGTGCAAATCACCAGGCCTTCGTAGCCGTACTTCGTCACGATGCCGTAGACGATGACCACGAACGCCCCCGTGGGCCCGCCGATCTGCACGCGGCTGCCGCCGAGCGCGGAGATCAGAAAGCCGGCGATGATGGCCGTGTAGAGTCCGCGCTCGGGCGGCACCCCCGAGGCGATGGCGAAGGCGAGAGCGAGAGGGAGCGCGACGATGCCGACCACGACGCCGGCGATCACCTCGCGCGTCAACGATTCACGGGTATAGCCCTCCCGCAGACAGACGACCGATTTTGGGATGAACACTCGGCCTGCATTCTATCGAAGGGCCACGGTCTTTCCCGAAGCGGAGCCGGCGGAGCGCAGACCAGCAATTCACAGCCATATGGCCGGGTGGCTTCTTTCTTGCGGAAGAGAACGGCGACTATCACGGCAACGTCTTGTACGTGCGTGCGACGTATCGATTCTGAGGAGTCCAAAATGAAAAGACTGATCGTCGTGCTGCTCGTCGTCTTCACTGCCATGGCGGTTTTCGCCGATCGTGGTCCCGTCAAGCTGGTGATCAAGGCTGCGGCGAAAAAGCAGCCGCCCGTGACGTTCGCACACGAGAAGCACGCGAAGCTGGCCAAGTCGTGCGACACGTGTCACCACACGCAGAAGGGATTGAAATCGGACACCGAGAAGGTGGTGAAGTGCACCACCTGTCATCTCGATCCGAAAAAGCCCAACATCCCCAGCATGCGTGAGATGAGCATGACCAAGAACCCCTTTCACATCCGTTGTATCTCCTGCCACAAGGCGCAGAAGAAGGGCCCGACGGCGTGTGCCGCGTGCCATGCCAAGGCAAAATAGGATTGCGGCGGCCGACCGAGCAGTAAGCGGCTCAACCCGCCAGATACGCGTCGATCGCCCGAGCCGCCCTCCGGCCGGCGCCCATCGCCAGGATCACTGTTGCGCCGCCGGTGACGATGTCGCCGCCGGCGAAGACGCCTTTCTTTGACGTCTGCAGGGTTTCGGGATCGGCCTGGATGTAGTTCTTGCGTGTGGTTTCGAGGTCGGGGGTGGTGGATTGGATCAGCGGATTCGCGGAGGTGCCGACGGCCACGACGACCATTGAGGCGTCGATGACGTGCTCGGAGCCGGGGACGGCGTTGGGGCGGCGGCGGCCGTCGGCGTCGGGCTCGCCGAGCTCCATCCGTACGCAGCGGACGCCGGTGACGTTGCCGCGCTCATCGCCGATCATCTCGATCGGGTTGGTGAGCATCCGGAATTCGATCCCTTCGTCTTTCGCGTGGTGCACTTCCTCGGCGCGGGCGGGCATCTCTTCCTCGCCGCGGCGGTAGACCAGCGACGCGCGGCGGGCGCCGAGGCGCAGCGCGGTGCGCACGGAGTCCATGGCCGTATTGCCTCCGCCGACGACCACCACGTCTTTGCCGCGGCAGTCGTAGACCGGCTGGTCGAACTCGGGAAAGCGGTAGGCGCGCATGAGGTTCACGCGCGTGAGGAACTCGTTCGCGGAGTAGACGCCGTTCAGATGCTCGCCGGGCACGCCCAGGAACTGGGGCAGGCCGGCGCCGGTGGCGACGAAGAGTGCGTCGTAGCCTTCCTCGCCGAGGAGCTCGTCGACGGTGACCGTCTTGCCGACGACCACGTTCGTCTCGAACTGCACGCCCATGCGCCGCAGCACGTCCACTTCCTGGCGCACGATGTCTTTCGGCAGCCGGAATTCCGGGATGCCGTAGACGAGCACGCCGCCCAGCTCGTGCAGCGCTTCGAAGACGCGCACTTCGTGTCCGCGCTGCACGAGGTCGCCCGCCGCGCTCAGGCCCGCGGGGCCGCTGCCGACGATGGCCACGCGCTTTCCGGTCGAGGGAGCGTTCGTGGGGATGCCCACCTGCCCCGTCTTCCGTTCGTAGTCGGCCACGAAGCGCTCCAGGTGGCCGATGGCCACGGACGGAACGCGCTTGGCCATGACGCAGTCGCCTTCGCACTGGTCTTCCTGCGGACAGACACGGCCGGTGATCGCGGGAAGGACATTGTCCTCGCGGATCTTCGCCGCCGCGCCGAGGTAGTCGCCTTCGACGATCAACGCCACGAAGTCCTTCACCTTGACGGCGACCGGACAGCCTTTCGTGCAGGTCGGCTTCGCGCAGGCCAGGCAGCGCAGCGCCTCGTCGTGCGCGAGCGCGGGATCGAAGCCGAGGTTGACCTCTTCGAACGTGCAATTGCGCTCGAGCGGCGCACGCTCCGGCATCAGCTGCCGCGGCAGTTTCATCCGCTCCTTGTTTGGGACGGGATTAGGCATGGTGCTCCTCGTGGAAACGGGCCATCGCCAGCTGTTCCTGCTCGCGATACATCGCGTTGCGTTGCATGAGCACTTGGAAGTCGACTTCGTGCGCGTCGAACTCGGGGCCGTCGACGCAGGCGAACTTGCTCGTGTTGCCGACGAGCACGCGGCAGCCGCCGCACATCCCTGTTCCGTCGACCATGATCGAGTTCAGGCTCACCACCGTCCGGATGCCCAGCGGCCGGGTGGCCTCGGCCACGGCGCGCATCATCGGCACCGGACCGATGGCCAGCACGTAATCCACCGCGCCCTCGGCGAGCAGCGCGAGGAGCTTGTGCGTGACGAGCCCTTGCTCGCCGTAGCTGCCGTCGTCGGTCATGACGAACAGCGCATCACAGGCTTCGCGCACTTCGCGCTCGAGCAGCAGCAGGTCCTTCGTGCGTGCGCCGAGGATGGCCGTGACGCGGTTGCCGGCGTCGTGCAATGCCTGCGCGATCGGCAGCGCGATGGCGGTGCCGACGCCTCCACCGATGACGACGCAGTGTCCGTACCTCTCGATGTCGGACGGCTTGCCGAGCGGCCCGACCACATCGAGCAGCGAATCGCCGGCGTCGAGCACGTT
>JAXDJK010000053.1:0-4036 GCA_034665665.1 Acidobacteriota bacterium | reverse complement strand
CGTGACCGGCATGGTGGAGCGCCACGGCGGGCGGTATCTCACGCGCACGAATCGCATCGAGCAGATCAGCGGGGAACCGGCGAAGCTGATCGCCACCAAGAGGGAGAACGCATGGGAAGGCACGGCCTTTCCGGTGTCGATGCTCACCGCCACGGTCTTCTTCGCCGCGGTGGGGAGCGACGTGGCGGCGAACCTGACCCTGCAAGGCGTGCATGACCTGACCACGAACAACGAGACCGGCAGCGTGAGCGCCGCCTCGCCGCAGTACGCGGACATGATCGGCGGGACGTTCGCCTTCGACGCCGCGGCGGGCGTGCTGACCATCCTCTCGCCGGCGCAGCCGGGGATCGCGCGCGAGCCGGGCGATCGCCTTCACCTCCCGCGCTGATTACTACGCGAAGCGTTTGGAGTGCGGCGCTTTCCCGCCGCTTTCGTATAGCCACGGGCGCCGCGGGTGCATCCGGCGCCACTGGTGCGTGGGGCCACATGCGCGGCTTGTGGCTGTACAAAAGCGGCGGGAAAGCGCCGCACTCCAAACGCTTCGCGTAGTCCGGCGCGCTCTCGGAGGAACGCCGGGAGCGCGGGCGTCCTCGCCCGCAGGGCCCACAGGCGTCTCGCCTGTTCGTGTACCGCTGACGCGAAGAGAGACGACGACGCGGACTACAATCCGCGCCATGAAGTACTACTGCGTGGCCGAGATGAAGATCACCGATCCTGCCTGGGTGCAGGAGTACGTCCAGAACGTGACCGGCATGGTGGAGCGCCACGGCGGGCGGTATCTCACGCGCACGAATCGCATCGAGCAGATCGAAGGCGGCGGCGAGTGCCCGCAGGTCATGCTGGTGATCGAGTGGCCGTCGCGCGAAGCCATCACCGCCTTCTACGACAGCGACGAGTACCGGCCCTATCGCGACGCGCGCGAGCGCGGAGCGGAGAGCCGATTCTTCATCATGCCGGGTGAAGACAGCGGGCGGCGCGCGCAGATTGCCGCGACGGTGAGGGCGTGAGTATGTCCAACGAGAATGCCGGTCCGTTCGTCACGTACGCGCCGGAGTTTCACGAAGTCCTCGGCCCGTCGCCCGAGTACGCAGTCATCCCGGACGTCAATGCCCACGAAGGGCCCGTGTACGTGGCCGAGTGGGACGCGGTGCTCTTCACCACCGTCCCGGCCACCATCAACGTCCCGCTGAATGGCGACCGCAACGTCGCCATCGGCCGGCTCGATGTCGCTTCCGGCGAAGTCTCCACCTTCGCGCCGGCCACGAACATGGCCAACGGCATGACCCTCGATCGCGATGGCCATTTGCTGATCTGCGAGCAGGGCACGCGTGCCACGCCTGCGCGCATCTCGCGCCTCGACCTCGCCACCGGACAGCTCGAGACCGTGGTGGAGCACTGGTTCGGACTCCCTTTCAACTCGCCGAACGACGTCGTGGTCAAGAGCGACGGCACGATCTGGTTCACCGATCCGAGCTACGGCTTTCTCCAGGGCTTTCGCGCCGCGCCGCTGGTGGGCGATTTCGTCTACCGCTACGACCCGGCCGACGGTTCCACGACGGTGGTCGCCGACTCGTTCCACAAGCCGAACGGCCTGGCCTTCTCGCCGGACGAGTCGATCCTCTACATCAACGACTCCGCCGCGATCGAGGGGCCGGGCACGTACTTTGTGAACCTGCCGCACCACATCCGCGCGTTCGATGTCCACGCCGGACGCCAGCTGCGCGGCGATCGCCTCTTCGCCGTGGTCACGCCGGGCGTGCCGGACGGGCTGAAGCTCGATACCGCCGGACGCGTCTACAGCTCGTCGACCACCGGCGTGCAGGTGTTCGACGCGGACGGCAAGCTGCTCGGCGAGATCCTGGCGCACGGCGTGGCCAACTTCTGCTTCGGCGGCGCCGGCAACAACACCATCTTCATGATGTGCGACACCAGCATCCGCATCGCCACCATCGCCGCGGTCGGCGCGAGCCGTCCCGCCGCGTGAGTAGAATGCCGCCGCGATGATCGTCCATCTGATCGACGGTACCTACGAGCTGTTCCGCCACTTCTACGGGATCCGCCGAGCCAAGAAGGGCGACCCTGCCTTCGGCGCGGTGCGCGGTGCGCTGCATATGGTGCTGGAGATGTTCGAGACCGGCGGCACGCACATGGGCGTGGCCACCGATCACGTCATCGAGTCGTTCCGCAACGACCTCTGGCCCGGCTACAAGACCGGCGAGGGGATGGAGCCGGCCCTGGTGGCACAGTTCCATCCGCTCGAAGAGGCGCTGGCAGCCATGGGGGTGGTGGTTTGGCCGATGGTGGAGCTGGAGGCAGACGATGCCCTGGCCTCGGCGGCCGCGCTCGCAGCCGCCGATGAGACGGTACAGAAGGTCTGCATCTGGACGCCCGACAAGGATCTCGCCCAATGCGTGGTGGAGGACCGGGTGGTGCAGGTGGACCGCAAGAGCGGCAAGATCCGCGATGCAGCCGGCGTGGTGGAGAAGTTCGGCGTGCAGCCGGAATCGATCCCCGACTACCTGGCGCTGGTGGGCGATGCGGCGGACGGCTTTCCCGGCCTGCCGGGCTTCGGCGCGAAGTCGGCGGCGGCGGTGCTGGCGCGCTACCTCCACATCGAAGCCATCCCCGCGGATGGCGCGCAGTGGCGTGTGAACGTCGCGGGCAGCGGGCGCCTGGCTGCCGTGCTGGTCGAAGAGCGCGAGCATGCGCTGCTGTTCCGGACGCTGGCCACGTTGCGCAGCGACGCGCCATTGTTCGACGACGTGGATACGCTGCGGTGGCGCGGACCGGTGGCGGGCTTCGCCGACTATGCCCGGCGGATCGACGCGCCGGAGCTCATCGAGCGTGCCGACCGCGCGGCGGCGCTGGTGGCCAGCCGCGAATAGTCAGGTCTTGCGCACGCGGACGGCGCGGTATCTCGGGCGGATGCGCTTGTTGAAGTACTCGCCGATCGATCCGGCCGCGAGCAGTTCCTCATGCACGGCTCGCGGCACGCCGTGGTACTGGTAGATCCGGCCGGTGCGAAAGACCACCTGCAGGATGCTGGTGGCCGGGTCGTGACCGATGGCGGCCAGCACCGACGACTCCACGCGTTGCATGTGCATGCTGCTGATGGCGAAGACGCGCGTGCAGACTCATTATTTCTAAGTCGCGCATAAGTGTCTGTAGGTTCAGTAGAATGCGCGACGTGACCAAGTCGAGAGCAATCATGGGTGCGAGCGCGGTGGTGCTGGCGGTGTGCGGGCTGGGCTGCACGTTTCTGCCGCAGGAGTTTCTGGCCGTCGTAGGCGTGGCACCAAACGCCGTAATGACGGCGGTGGTCCAGATCCTCGGCGCGCTGCTGCTGGCCTTCGCGATGGTGAACTGGATGGCTAAGGACAGCCTGATCGGCGGCATCTACAACCGGCCGGTGGCGGTGGGCAACCTGGTGCACTTTGCCGTCGGTGCAATCACGCTGGCGAAGCTCGTGCTCGCCGGCGGTGCGCCGCGGTATCTGCTGCTGCCGGCGGTGCTGTATGCCGTCTTCGCGATCGCGTTCGCCACGCTCGTGTTCGGCAGCCCGGTGAAACCTGCCGATTGACGCCGGGCGCCCTGTTGCGGAAAATCTATGGCATCACATCAGTTAACGGACACGACTATGACTGAGCTTGATGATGAGAGCCGTATTCGCGCGATCATGCGGGAGATCTCCCGCGCTTTTCAGGAACACGACGTGAGCTCGTTGCGCGGCATCTTCGACGACGACTTCACCTTCGCCGATCCTTCCGGCGCGGTGGTGAGCAAGGCGCAATGGCTGGAAGACCTGGCTTCCGGCGACCTGGCCATCGAGTCCGTCAGCACGGACCCCGTCGATGTCCGCACAGCCGGCGATGCGATCCGCGTCCGCGGCCAGTTGACCATCCGCGCCAAGTACTCGAAGAGCAACTACAACGGCACCTTCCAGTACATGGGCATCTACACGAAGCGCGACGGCGACTGGAAGCTCGCCCTGACCTCGGCGCGCCGGCTCTCGGCGTAGCTCGCGCTGGCCGTCATT
>JAXDJK010000052.1:0-10135 GCA_034665665.1 Acidobacteriota bacterium | reverse complement strand
GCAGACGCAAACGTCTTCGTCTCGTTCTTCGTCGAGCGCAACAAAGCACAGCAGGAAGCCGCCCTCGCCATGCTCACCGCCGCCGAGGCGGGAGACATTGCCGGCATCGTCCCGCAATCCATCGTCTTCGAAATCGTCTACGTCCTGCAGAGCCAGTACGGCCTCACCTCGCGGCAAGCCGCCGCCGTCGTCGATGCCGTCACCAAGTTCCCCGGCATGCAGATCGTCGATGACTGCCCATGGCGCCGCATCCTCGAAATCTGGCCCGATCCCCTCGCCGGCCTCACCGACGCCGCAATCGTGGCCCTCGCGACCACCAACCGCTACGGTTCCGTGGCGACCTTCGACCGCAAACTCGCGAACAAACTCGCCACCTTCGGCCTCACCGCGTACTTCTGACCCGCGCCCCCGCCCGGCATACCGTCACGCTCACTGTTCCACGCTCTCACGCGGTGTTTCACGCCCGAAGCCCGCGCATCAGCGGCTCCATGCCGCATCAAATAACGGTCATAAAGCAACACCAAGAGACCGCGAAATTAAGCCAGCAATGAGAGCGCTCCCGCACTCTCAATACCACTCTCATTAGCGTCCCCAACGACGTTAGAACCCCCGGTTCTCAGCGACTTACGCGAGACTCTTCCGAGAGGAAATCGCCTGAAGACGTTAGAACGCCGGCCTGTCACGCCGGAGGTCGCGGGTTCGAGCCGTGTGTCTTCACCGCATGATGTACCACCCGACGCGCAACCTCGGGAGCGCGGACGTCCCGTCCGCAGGGCCCACAGGCGTCCCGCCTGTCGGTGTACCGGGTGCGCCGATGCGCACAGGCGAGACGCCTGTGGGCCCTGCGGGCGAGGACGCCCGCGCTCGTGCGCCCGAGAGCGCATCTGAAAAGGAGGTGGGATCCCTCTCAACCAAACGCTCGACTGGTTGAAAGCCGAAGGTAACTGCGTCACCGAAGGGAATGATGAGTACAAGGCCCCCGAAGGTGGGGTGGAGAGCAACCGGAGGCGAGTCTGTCGGTCCGTACGGGAGGAACTCGATTCGGCCTGATGTCCTGGCGAGCCTGCGAACGAATGGCGAAGCCCAGAAACCCGAAGGGCGCAGACGGGAAACGGTCCTGCCGGGGAAGAGTCCAGAACGCGAAAAGAAGCGAGCGTGAAGAAGCGGCCATGGAAGGGCATCGGGTGGTTGGAGACAGAACGACAGAGAAGTTCAGATGTAGTGAATCGGGGAGATCCACCGACCTGTGCTGACGGGAGGTGGAAGTCAGAGCCTTCGTAAGAGCTGGGAAGCGCCGTAACGGGCGTGGAGCGAAGGGAGGCAGGGAGGTGAATGCGTGAGTGAGAGAACGACCGAGCAACGACCATCAACAGTGCGGAAGCTAGAACAGGATGGAGAGATCCGGGCTCGATGGAGCTGGGTCGAACGGGAAGTCTGGAGCGAACGCATGCTGGAAGCCCTGGAAACGGGGGTACGAGGAGGCAAATGGCACAGTCTTTATGACAAGGTCTATGGTCTATCGAACCTGAAGGCGGCGTGGAAACGTGTGAAGGCAAACCGGGGAGGAGGAGGCGTGGACGGCATGTCCATCGCCGAATTCGACCGGGAGGCTGAAGGGCGGCTGGAGAAGCTGTCCGAAGTGCTTCGCACCGGCACGTACAAACCTCTACCCGTGAGGCGGGCGTACATCGCGAAAGCCGGTAGCAAGGAGAAGCGTCCTCTCGGAATCCCAACGATCATCGACCGCATCGTGCAAACGGCACTGCGAAACGTCATCGAGCCGATCTTCGAGCATGAGTTCGACCCGTCCAGTTATGGCTTTCGCCCCGAGCGCGGATGCCACAACGCATTGGAACAAGTCGAACGGGTGCTGGCAGCCGGAGCGGTACACGTGGTCGATGTCGACGTGCGCAAGTACTTCGACACGATCCCGTTCCAAGGCCTGATGAACGAGGTGGCGAAACGGATCGCTGACGGCAGAGTGCTCGGTCTGATCGAAGCATATCTGCGGCAAGGGATTCTCGAGGAGATGGAGCTCTGGATGCCGGACACGGGCACGCCGCAAGGAGCGGTCATCAGTCCGCTTCTTGCGAACATCTATCTCCACCCGGTCGACTTGGCCATGCGGCAAGCGGGACTCACGCTCGTTCGTTATGCCGACGACATGGTGGTGCTCTGCCACACGAAGGAAGAGGCTGAGGCGGCGCTGGCGAAGCTCGGAGAGCTACTCGAAGCACGAGGATTGCAGCTTCATCCGACCAAGACCCGCCTCGCGCACCTGATGGAAAGACCCGGTTTTCAGTTCCTCGGGTATGTGTTCTATGACAAGTACCGTGATCCACGACCATCGAGCGAGGCAAATCTCCGAGATGCGATTCGTGAGAAGTCGAAGTTGAACAACGGCAACTCGCTCAAGGACATCATCACCAGTCTGAATGCCGTGCTTCGCGGCTGGTATCACTACTTCAAGTTCTGTTCGGCGAACAGTTGGGTCTGGGCCCGGATCGATGCGTGGGTACGCTTCCGTCTGCGGGCTCTCCACGACAAACGCCGGAAGGGCGGTCGAAGCAACAGCCGCGGACGAGGACATGCTCATTTTCGCTGGCCGAATGCCTACTTCGCCGAGCTCGGTCTCTTCAGCCTAGAGAGCGCCGAAAAGCTCGTCCGACAGTCCTGAACAAGATCACCAACTGGAGAGCCGGATGCGGGAGATCCGCACGTCCGGTTCGGAGGGAGGGGGAGCCCCGAAAGGGGCCCTCCCTACCTCTATCCGGGCACTCCGCCTCGGTGCCATCGGCGAGCCGGGGCGCGCCACGCGTGATGCCGCGGGCGGTGGTGGGGACGTCGAATGCGGCGGCTTCGCCGTAGATCGCGATGCGGGTGAAACAAATTGCGGTGATCGCGATCGTTTCTGCGCCATCGGTGTCGTTTCGGAGGACAGCGCGAGGCGGCCGGAGGGATCGTAGGTGTAGAAGGTGTTGGGCGTGGTGTGGTTCTCGTCCTGGACCGTGAGCACCTGGTCGCGCGCGTCGTAGGTGTAGTGGACCTCGGTGGAGTCGCCATGCCCGAGGATCGTCATCCGCGCCTCGGTGTCGTAGCCGTACCAATCCGACTTTTTGAAGACCCACGCGCCGCCCTCGTAGGCCTGCAGGCGATCGACGCTCTTCTTGCCGGTGCCGATGTCGTAGACGGTCTCGATGCGCTCAAGGAGGTTGGTGGCCGAGGGGCCGCGGCTGACCGTGACTACCCGGCTACGGCTGTCGTAACCGTAGACGGTCGTGCCACCCAGCGGCCGCACCTCGGTCGTCTCCTGGCGTACGGGTTGGCCGGTGGCGCCGGTGACGGAATGCAGGAGGTTCTGCCCGGTCGTAGCGTGGAAGGTGAACGACTCCACACGCGCGATGCGGCCATCGCTGTTCACGTGGCGCCATTCGCCGTTGGCGTCGTGGAGGAGTCTGGTCGGTCGCGAGCCGGGCCGTGGACTGAACTGTACGTACGTGTCGAGCTTCTTTTCGAACACGTAGGCGTGGCCGTCTTCGTCCATCAGTGAGATGTAGGCCGCCGATTCGGCGCCTTCCGCGCTGACGTACAGCCTAGGGTCGAGGAACGTGGTCGTGCCGGGGCCGAACCAGCCGGATTCCGGAACACGGCTGTCGTAGTTGCGCCGGAACGGCACCACTGGTGCGCCGGGAATGGGGTCGGTCTCCGTGAAGCGCATGTTCCCGTTCGTGACCTGCACCGGTTCACCCGGACACTGCACACACGAACCGTCGCAATCGTGGCAATCGACGACGGTGGCCGCCGCTGCGTCCTCCCCTGTGCGGCCGGGGCACCACGTGGCGATCACCTTGAGGGTTCCGGCTCTGGTCGCGGTAAAGCTCTGGCCCGTCCTGGCCCATCTCCGAATCGCCGCGTACAGGAAAAAAGAGCGAACGGACCTTGGTGATGGTCATGAACGGATTCGTCAACGTCACGTGGAAGCCGGACACGCCGCCACGTTCCTCGGCCGTGACCGAGACCGTTCCGGTATCGGGCAGTGCGCCGATGGTGGTTCGCAATTCGATCTCGCGGCGTCCCGACGCCTCGGTGAAGCCGGCGCAGTTGGAGATCTTGACGAGCAACTCCCCCGACGATCCGCTCATGCACTTGGTACTGATCGTAAAGACATAAGGATTGGGCGCAAAGAACCGCATGGAGTCGGTCCCCTGCCACACCACCTGGATGTCATTGCCGTTGGTGTGCTCGACGGTGACGGTGCGGTCGCCATTCTGATCCGGCTCGCTCACGTTGGTGATCGACCCTTCCGGGGTGACGTAGCACTGCGCCTGCAGGTCGAGTGAAACGGCACCGAGCATCAGGGATAAAGCACAAACGGCGAACAAAACCGGTAAACCCTTCATCGAAACCTCGGACACGGTCATCCTAATCGGTTCGACGCATCAAGTGGATCGAAGGAAACCTCTCGGTCACCTTACGCCGTCTCTGGTGCGCCATGGCCCGTCTGTCGAATGTCAGACGCGCGCTTTGGTGCAGCAGGCGGCCCTTGCAGAAGTCCTGACACGCGACCATGAATCATCAGAGGCGCGCTGTGCAATGCCTGAGACGGGGTGTATTTGTGCTGACACCTCGATCGGTTCATCCAGACCATGCTGTTCGAAATTCATACACCGCGGTATGAAAATCCACACGTCGGTGTATGAAATCCGGACGGCGCATCCTCGCCGCTACAGGCGTGCGCGTAAGGCGGCGGCGAGGCGTTCGTAATCGGCGGGCTGGTTGTGGAGGTAGGCGCTGATGCGCAGGAGGCGCTTGGGCGGGGAGGGCCAGGGGACGATGGGGACTTCGATTTGGTCCTCGAACAGTAGCGCGTCCTGGAGCGGGTCGCCGTAGAGGGAGGGGGCGGTGGTGGCGGTGCCGTCGGGGAGCGGGATCGCGGCCATGGCGGCGAGCATGGTGTCGGGGGCCGGCGGGTCGATGCCAAGGGCGTGGCAGAGGAGGTCGCGGCCGTGTAGGGCGAGGGTGTGATTGCGCTGCATGACCTCGGGCCAGCCGCCGTCTACGAGGGAGGGGATGAGCTCCAGCGCGGCGGGGACGGAGAGCCAGGCGGAGGGATCGAACGTGCCGGTCCAGTCGAACTCGATGAGGAAGCGCCCGCGGTCGCGACGCGTTGAGTTCGCGCCGTGGCTGATGGCGATCGGACGGATGCTGGCGCGGCGGTTCTCGCGGACGTACAGGAAGGCCGCGCCTTTCGGCGCGCAGACCCACTTGTGCAGGTTCCCGGCGTAATAGGCCGCGCCGAGCGCGCACAGGTCGAGCGGGATCGAGCCGGGAGCGTGTGCGCCGTCGACCAGCGTGTCGATGCCGCGTGCGTTCATCTCGGCGATCAGGCGCTCGATGGGGAAGAGGAGCGCGGTCTGGCTGGTGAGGTGATCGACGAGCAGGAGGCGCGTGCGGTCGGTGACTCGCTCCAGCACCCGCTCCACGATGACGTCGGGCGAGGCGATCGGAAACGGCACGTCGATGACGACGATCTTCGCCCCCGCCAGGCCTGCCACATATTCGAGCGTGTTGCGGCAAGCGTTGTACTCGTGGGTCGTGACGAGCAGCTCGTCGAACTTGTCGAGGTCGAGTGAGCGGAGCACGGCGTTGACGCCGGCGGTGGCATTGGGCACGAACGCCAGGCCGGCCGGATCGGCGCCGAGAAACGCGGCCAGCACGTTGCGCGCTTCATCGAGCAGCGGCTCCAGCTCGCGAACGAAGAAGCGCACGGGCTCGCGCTCCATCTGCGCGCGGAAGGCGCTCTGCGCGTCGAGGACGACTTTCGGCGTGGCACCGAAGGAACCGTGGTTGAGGAAGGTGATGCCCGGATCGAGCAGCCAGTGCTCTTTCAAGAGGGCACCATTTCCGCCACACGCCGCGCTCCCTCGGCGAACGTATCTTCGGCCGTGAGCAGCGAGACCACCAGGTAGCCCTCGCCTTCGAAGTCGTAAAAGTAGCCGGGTTGCACGGCCACGCCGCGCTGGAGGAGCGCGAGCGCCAGCTCTTCGTCGGTCATCGTGCGCGGCATGCGGATCACGGCGGACCAGCCCCCTTCGACGGTGAGCAGGTGCGCGGCGGGGTACGGGGCCAGCTCGCAGGTCAGGACGTCGAGGTTGGCGCGGGTGCGGTCGTGGATGAGTTTCCGGATACGCGGCGCGAGCTGCAGGACCTCGGGCAGCGCGGCCTGGATCGGGGTGGAGACGGAGAGGAAGTTGTCGGCGATGGTTTCGAGCGCGGCGATCGCTTTGGCTTTCGCCGCCGCGGGTCCGCTGATGCGGATCCAGCCGAGCTTGAGGTGGGGCAGGCCGGCGGACTTGGAGAGCCCGCCGAGGGTGAAGGTGAGTACGTCCTCGCGTACGAAGGACTGGCCGCGCGATTCGAGCGGGTAGTCGAGAAAAACTTCGTCGGAGATGATCGGCAGGCCGAAGCGCGCCAGGGCCTCCTGCTCGGCGGCGGTGACGAACGAGCCGGTGGGGTTGTTCGGATTGACGACGGTGATGGCGCGGGTGCGCTCGTCGATGGCGGCGCGGACGCGGCCGGCGTCGAGCTCCCAGCGCGCGTGCAGCTCCAGCGGGACGTGCCGCAGTTGGACCAGCTCCATTTCCGCCAGGTGCTCCAGCAGGGGATACGTCGGCGTGAGAGTGATGAGGGAGTCGCCTGGATCGCCGAGGAGCTTGAAGAGGAAGGAGTAGGCCTCGCTGGTCGAGGCGGTGATGAGCAGGTCTTCGACGCTGCATCCAAGATGCGCGGACAGGGCTTCACGCGCGGAAAGCAAGCCGCGCGGGTCCGGATCGTACGGCGCCCGGGCCGCCTTCGCGAAAGCAGCGCTCAGCTCTTCGAGCGGGTAGGCGAGACCGGCGCGGGTGGGATTGCTCTCGGTGAGGTCGAGCAGTTCCTTCCCCTCGGCGCGGCGCGTTTCGCGTGCGAGGGTAAGCAGATTCGTCGGGGCGTGCCACTGGGTCCGGTGGGAAAACATTGCGGCGCGATCGTATCGGAATGCACGCTTCTCGCGACTACTGGACGGTACAGGCGCCCGCGGCGGCTTTTTCCAGCTCCGCCCGTTCCGACGGATGCGCGGGTGGAAGGATCTCCAGCGCCTGCCGGAAGGTCATCTTCGCCTCGTCGCAGTTGCCTTTGGCGGCTAGGATGCGGGCCAGGGTGTCGAGGCGGGTCCAGGGATCGGGGGCCTTGGTGATGACGGCCTTGCGGGCCAGTGGCTCGGCTTCGTCCATGCGCTTCTCTTCGTAGAGGAGCCAGGCCAGGTTGTTCAGCGCGTCGGCGTTCTCGGGATCGACTTCGATGGCCTTGCGGAACGCCTCCTCGGCGGGCTTGCGGCGTCCGAGACGCAGCTCCGCGTTGCCGAGGTTCGTCCAAGCCAGCACCGACTTCGGATCGCTGTCGAGGATCGTGCGGTACGCGTCGGCGGCCAGGGCCAGCTTCCCGGCTTCTTCGAGCCGCACGGCGGCACGCAGCGCTTCGGTGGATGGATTGGCCGGACGGATCACGATCGCCGCGTGCTGCGTCGACTTCCAGGCCGGCTCGAGCCGGTCCATGGTCGTCCAGCGCGCGCGGCCGTCGCCGAACTGCGTTCGGAAGATGTTGTTCTGCGGGTCGTATCCATCGATGACGATGTAGTGGAAAAAGTCGAAGCTCTTGCCCGGTGCGCCGACCACCTTCAGCATCAGGATGATCGGGCGGCCGTCGCGGACTTCCGCTTCGACCAGGGAAGCATCGCCGATGACGAGGTTCGATTCGAAGCCCTGCTCCCGTGCGGCCAGGACCATGTCGATGGACATGACACCGCCGCGGGTCTTGGGCAGCACTTCCTGCCACTCTTCCATCGAGCGGGTGTTGCCGTGATGGCGCAGCACGGCGGAGAGCGAGCCGGCGCCGCAGGACTTGATGTCCCACTTCTGCATCGGCACGTCGGGGATGACCGTGGCCGCCGTGGAGGGGCGGTGGGACATGGGCGTCCAGTAGACGCAGGCGGTGGGGAGAAGAGAGGTCACGCCGAGGAGGAGCGTGAAGAGGAAGGGGCGAGTCCTCGAGAGGACCCGCCCTTCGCTCCGGGGAGAAGGTTGCGGCACGGTCATTTAATCGGAGAGTGCCACAACGAGGATCAGGGCGGCCAGCGCGCCGATACCGATCCAGATCCACTCCTGACGGGTCAGGCCCGCCGGCTGGAGCTGCTCGAGGTTCTGCGAGAGCTGCTGCAGATCCTGCGGGGACATCTCGGCGAGGCGCTGGGCGACCTCTTCCTGAGTGAACCCGTTGGCCTTGAGCACGGCCGATACCTGCTCATTGGCAGCGACGTCGCGCACGAGCGCGAGATCGGTTGCACGCGAATCAATGCTCTGGTTGGCGGCGGTCTTCGAGGGGACCGGGCCGGCCAGCGCCGGAATCGCCATGAGAACGAGAACGAGGGCTACCACGAAAAGTACGGGCTTCGACACACGCATGGACGAACAACCTCCTTTTTCCTTGCCCACCGGTCGGTGCGACACGCGACGTCCGGCTTCTGGGCTTCGGAGGTCGTGGGCAGCATGACTCGTGCCTGAAGTTTTTTATCTCGGGATAAACTGGCAGAACTGAAGGCGCCATGATCCGCTTCGAAGACATCCTCGACAAGGTCGAGACCTACAAGCCCGGTTTCGACGAGGAGCTGCTGCAGAAGGCCTACATCTTCTCCGCACGCGAGCACCGCGGGCAGGTCAGGAGCTCGGGCGAGCCGTACCTCATTCATCCGCTCAACGTCGCCTACATCCTGGCCGACATGCGGCTCGATGAGACCTCCATCGCCGTGGGGCTGCTCCACGACGTGCTCGAGGACACGCTCACCACCAAGGAAACGCTGCAGTCGGTCTTCGGTGACGACGTGGCCGAGCTGGTGGACGGCGTCACCAAGATCTCCCGCTACGCCTACGTCTCCAAGGAAGAGCAGCAGGCCGAGACCTTCCGGAAGATGCTGCTGGCCATGGTCTCCGACCTGCGGGTGGTGCTGGTCAAGCTGGCCGACCGGCTCCACAACATGCGCACGCTCCAGTACCTGCCGGAGGAGAAGCGCCTGGCGGTGGCGAAGGAGACGATCGAGATTTACGCCCCCATCGCCAACCGCCTCGGCATGGGTCGCATCAAGAGCGAGCTGGAGGACCTGGCCTTCCGTCATCTCCACCCGCGCGAGTTCGAGGAGCTGAGCAAGGCCGTCAGCGAGAAGCTGGCCGGTGCGGGGGTAGTCGTCGATCGGGTGAAGGCCACGCTCCTTCAGAAAATCGGCGACAACGAGATCCAGGGCGAAGTCTTCGGGCGGGTGAAGTCGATGTACTCCATCTTCGCGAAGCTGCGGAAGCAGGGCATCGACGTCGGACAGCTCTACGATTACCTGGCCTTCCGCATCGTCACGCCGAGCGTGAAGGATTGCTACGCCTGCCTCGGCATCATTCACCAGATGTGGCGTCCCGTCCCGGGCCGGATCAAGGACTACATCGCCATGCCCAAGCCGAACTTCTACCAGTCGCTGCATACGACGGTGGTGGCGGAGCGGGGGCAGCCGTTCGAGGTGCAGATCCGCACGAAGGAGATGGACCTGATCGCGGAGCAGGGCATCGCCGCCCACTGGAAGTACAAGGAAGGCCGCGTCGGCGCCCATCCGGATGACGCGAACTTCCTCTGGCTCAGCCAACTGGTGGAGTGGCAGCACGACATCAAAGATCCACGGGTCTTTCTCGACTCGCTGAAGATCGATCTCTATCCGGACGAGGTGTACACGTTCACGCCGAAGGGGGACGTATTCGCCTTCCCGCGCGGGGCCACGCCGCTCGATTTCGCCTACCGGATCCACACGGACGTCGGCCATCACTGCGTGGGCGCGCGGGTGAACGGGAAGCTGGTGCCGCTGCGGACGCCGCTCAAGAACGGCGACATCGTGGAGATCGTCACGGCGCCGACGAAGTCGCCGAGCCGCGAGTGGATCAACATGGTCGCGACCTCGCGCGCCAAGCACAAGATCCGGCATTGGCTGAACACGGAGCAGAAGCACCGTTCGCTGGAGCTGGGCAAGAAGCTGATCGAGCGGGAAGCGAAGCGCTTCAAGGTGCAG
>JAXDJK010000051.1:0-6454 GCA_034665665.1 Acidobacteriota bacterium | reverse complement strand
GCAATCGATGTGAAGTAAATCGCGACGACAGGGTGTCATCCGGGTTGTCATCCCGAGCGTAGCGAGGGACCTGGGCGGGTGGGGCGCGAGGCGTGGGGTAAGTGCATCGAGCCCCACCCGCCCAGGTCCCTCGCTCGACGCTCGGGATGACAAGCTTCGCGGCGATCCCGCTATGAACGCCATCATCCTCGCCGCCGTCGCCTTCACCGTGGTCCGCCTGCTCCTGCTCCTCTTCGGTTTCAAGGAGAGCGCGAACCTCGGCGTGCGGGTGTCGCTGAGCGTGCTGCACATTCCGGCCGCGGCGATTTTGGAAGGGATGTTCTTCGTGCGCGCCTGGCGCCGGGTGAAAGCGAACCAGGACCTCGGCTGGCCGGATCTTCTCGCCGCTGCGTCCATCGTTATCTTCGTCTGGCTCGTGCCGGCCGCGGTCACCAGCGACATCGGCCTGGCGCTGCTGAACGTGCCGGTGTTCGCGCTGCTCTTCCTCGCGCTGACGCGCCACGCCACACCGAAGCGTGCCCGCGGGCGCTGGGTGGCGCGGCTGCTCGTGGCAGGAATCATCATCGCGGTGGCAGGCGCGCCGCTGTTCCGCCTCGTGCTCCCGCTCGTGTCAACTGAAGAGATGCTGCTCGGCGCCGCGTCGGATTCGAATTACGCGCGCTTTCTCCACTTTGCCGCGCCCGAGCAGCTCCGCGCCCTGGCCACACAGCGCGGCGAGAGCCTGGCCATCACCTCGGCCGTCTTGCAGGCCTACATCAGCTCCGGCCTGTGGGGCCGCGGCTATGGGCATTCCGAGGTCAGCCCCCACCTCGGCGACACCGCGCTGCGCGACTTCGCGCCGGCCGTGTTCATCGCCGCGGAATGGGGCCTCTGCGGCACCGTGGCCATGCTGCTGCTCTATCTCTCGTTCGCACTGATCGCCCAGCCGTGGCTTCCGTGGCAGACGCGCGAGCGCGAAGAGCCGCGCACGGCCGCGGTGGTGGCCTTCCTCGCGGCAGCTACGATCTGCGTATCGAGCATCTACATGATTCTGGCGAACCACGAGCTGCTGCTGCTGACCGGCAAGAACGCCTACCTCTTCGGGCTCGATTCGTCCGGCGACGTGATCGAGGTGATCGTGCTGGTGCTGATGATCGCCTACGGAGCAGCCACTGCCGCTGTGACCTCCGCCGTGCAGCGCGTGCGCTCGTTCGGAGGCGTGCGATGAGCCGGCGCGCGAAGATCGGACTGACGCTGCTGGCCGTAGCCATCGTGGCGCTGCTCGGATCGCGGCAGAAGTTCGAGCCGCTGACGTACTACTCCTCGCGCAGCTACGTGGAGCGGACCAACGACATGATCGCCCGTGGTGCGCTGGCCTTCAACGCACGTGCGGATCGCATCGAGCTGCAGCCGTCGGCTACCGAGGCGGAGCGCAAGTGGGTCGATGCCAGCTACCTGCGTAGCGACATCGAACTGTTCAACCGCAACCGCGAGCTGTTCGGCCATTTCTTCGTCGTCACGGACGGCCAGCTGCGCGAGATCAATCCCTACCTGCGTACCATCCGCCTGCCGTTCGCGAAGACCACGCAGTGGATGGGCAACATCGAGTACTCCGGCCCGGCCGCGCGCGCCTCGCTGCTCTCGTCGAACGGGCGCACCATCGCCATCACCCGCACCGAATCGGGCGCGATGCCCGTCGACGCACGCACGATCGTGGGTCAGACCGCGAACGCCGGCGCGAACGTCATGCATCTCGACTTCGCCGGCGGGGGTCAGACCCCCGCTATCGAGGTGCACAGCATCGAGGGCAACGTGGTGCTCGAGCAGCGCGTGAAGCGCGGCCAGCCCGCGGACGTCCGTCTCCTCGGCAGCAGCATCGGCGAAGGACGGATCGCGCGGCTGCAATCCGGCGACTGGCTGCATCTCAGCTCGACGTCGCCGGTGCCGGTCTCCGAGACCTTCCTCTTCAACGAAGAGCTGCGCTTCGCGCGCCTCAGCAGCGTGCGCACCCGCAACGCGCGGCAGGAGCGCATCTTCACCGAGAGCGAGCCGCTGCTGCAGTGGGTGGGCGGCGACGACGGCGACGAGATGCTCACCTTCGGCGAGGCGCTGGCCCGCGGCGTGACCAACGCCCTGCAGGAGGTGGCGCCCGCGCGGGCGAAGACGCTGGCCACCGAGTTCGACGTACAGCTGAGCATCGACCGCGATCTGCAGGAAGCGCTGGACGGGTCGCTGTCCACCTACGCGCACCGCCTTTCCAACGACGTGGCCGGCGGCGATCCGTTCGCGGCCTCGGTGACGGTGATGAATGGCCGCACCGGCGAGATCCTGGCCGCCGCCAGCTACCCGGGCCGCGGCGAGCTGGAGTCGATGCACGGCATTTCCGAAGAAGAGCAGCGCCGGCTGCTGGTGAATCACAATTTCAAGCGTCATCCGATCGGCTCGGCCGGCAAGCCCTTCTTCTACGCCGCCATCGGCACGCGCCATCCCTTCCTGCTCGACCTGACCGTCGAGCCGCACGCACCGCAGCTGCGTCCCGACGGCGGGGAAGGGGAGCGCGAGGTGCTGCAGTTCTTCGTGCGCGACTACAAGCTCTGGCCGCACAACGACGCACGCATGGATCTGCAATCGGCCATCGAGCGCTCCTGCAACAAGTTCACGGTGGAGCTGGCCACGCTGGCCCTCGCTGCCCCGCCCGACCTCCACGACCGTACGCTCACGCGGCCGCTTGATCAGATCTTCACCCGCCAGCCCGGCGTGCTCTGGCCGACGCCCGGTAGCACTGACGGCCCCCGCATCGCCGGGCAGCTGGTCGACTTTCCGATCTCCCTCGGCGTGTACATGAAGAACGACGGCCGGCCGATCCCGGCGCGCGAGAGCGCGAGCGGCACGAGCGCCGCCATCCTGCCCGGCACGCTCGACCGCATCGACGAAGCGCCGTTCCTGGAGACCTTCGGCGAGATCACCGGCGTGCGCACCTACGGCGGCGGCGCCGCGCCCGGCCTGCCCACCAACGCGGGCGATGCGGCTGGCCGCGGGGCGATGGTCACGCTCAACTACGACCTCCGCCCTTGGGCGACGCTGGTGCAGACGCTCTCCGCCGGCGAGAACGAGAAGACCGCTTGGAAGGTCCGCGCCGCGTTGCAGTCGGTCTCCCCCGAGCGGGTGAACCTCTCGCTCAACCAGGTCACCGACTTCCGCACCGAGTTCGTCAGCCTGCTCCTCGGCGGGTCGACCTCGCTCTGGACGAACGTGCAGCTGGCCGAGGCGCTCTCGCGGCTGGTCACCAAACGCAAAGTCGAAGCGACCATGCTGCATGCGCTACGGTCGCGCACGCCCAACGCGCCCGAAGAAGCGCTGCGGACGTTCGCCGAGCTGGGCGTCTCCGACGAAGCGCGCGACACCGTGCTTCGTGGCATGAAGCGGGTGGTCCTCGGCACGAACGGCACCGCGAAGCTGATGGCCCCCCGTGTGGCCGAGCTCGAGCAGCGCTTCCCCGGCTACCGGATCGCCCTCTTCTCCAAGACCGGCTCGCCGACCGTGGTCCGTCCGGAGAGCAAGCCCGCGGGCGAGATTGTGGCCCACTTGGTGCGCCAAGGCCGTCTCTTCTTCGACGGCCAGCGGCTGGCCGTCTCCACCGACCGCACGAAGGGCAGCGTTCCGTACGCCTCGCGCGGCGCCGCAGGACGGGCCGCATTTATCGACACGCTCACCCGCGCCGCACGGCGGACGGGCGTGACCGCCACGCCGCGCACCATCGCGCGCATCGTCGCCTACACCGACCGCTTCGTCCGCTACCGCGGCCGCCTCGTCTTCAGCGGCCCCGCCACCGTCCGCCTCGACGAAAACACCGCTTCGCCGTTCCACGTCGTGGCCGGCCAGCTCGTCCTCAACCGCGACCACCCCATCTTTGACCCTGCCGAACAAGCCGACTCCAGCGCCGTCTACATCTTCTCCATCGTCAAATGGCGCGGCGCCGGCGACATCCCCACGCCCCAGGAGCTGGAGCAGGACGACTCACGCGTAGTCACGGCCGTGCTCTACCTCGACATCGGCCCCGGCAGCGCTGTCGCGGTGGAGGCCGCCCGGCAGTTGGTGCCGAACCTCGTGCACGCGCTCGAGTAAGGCTCCGTCTCCGTCCCCCTCTGTGCCTCTGTGTCTCTGTGGTGAATGCGAACGAGACCCGAAGCTTCGAGCGCGGCCTCTCGCAAGAGGCAGCGCTTTGTGGTGCAAGGCACGCTGGGATTCACCACCGAGACACAGAGGCACAGAGGCACAGAGGGGGACGGAGGCCCGCGAATCGAGTTTCTTGGACGCCTGTCGCTCGGCATAAATTTGGCGATTACAATGCCGTGATGGCTGAAGAAACCGAAAGTGGTGCGACGCTGCTGGCGAAGCGCGAGTACGCGCGGGCGGTGCCGGTGCTCAAGCGCGAGCACGAAAAGTATCCGAACAACCCCCGCATCCGCCTGCAGTACGCCGATGCGCTGGCCGGCAATGCGATGTACGACGAAGCGATCGTCCAGTACGAGGCCACGGCCCGCTACTACGAAGACAACGGCCTGACGGTCCAGGCCATCGCCGTGCGCAAGAAGGGCGAGAAGGTCCGCGATCAGCACCTCGCGCCGGCCGCCCCTTCCGACGCTGCGGGCAAGAGCGAGCCGCTCTTTTCCCACAACGTGCCGACCAGCCCCCTCTTCGAGATGCTCAACGAAGAAGAGCGCACCGCCTTCGTGCGGGAGATGGAGTTGGAGACCCACGACGAGGGGAGTGTCATCATCACCGAGGGCGATCCCGGGACTTCCATGTACCTGGTCGCGTCCGGCGGCGTGAAGGTTTACACCCGCGGGAAGGCCGGCACGGTCTACCTGGCCAACCTCGGCGAAGGGGATTTTTTCGGCGAGGTGAGCGTTCTGACCGGCAAGCCGCGGACGGCGACCATCACCGCGTCGCAACGCACCGAGCTGCTGCGGCTCGACAAAGAAAAGCTCGACAACGCCCTGGCCCGCTATCCCCGCATCCGCAAGGTACTGGACGAGTTCTACAAGAAGCGGGCGACGCACACCGTCGAAGCGATGATCGAGAACCTCCGCAAGAAAGGATCCTGACGTTGGCCGTACTCCCCATCCGCAAATACGGAGACGATGTGCTCCGCCATCCCGCCGCACCGGTGGCTGAGATCGATGCTCCGTTGCAGAAGCTCATCGACGACATGATCGACACCATGTACGCCGCGCCAGGCGTCGGCCTCGCCGCCAACCAGGTCGGCGTGGCCCGGCGGCTGATGGTCATCGACCTCTCCGTCGGCAAGCGTCCGAACGAGTGCCACGTCTTCATCAACCCGGAGATCATCGACTCCATCGGCGAGATCACCGAGGAAGAGGGCTGCCTCTCCATTCCTGATTTTGTGGAAGTGGTCACGCGGCCCGAGCGGGTCAAGCTCCGCTACCTGGACCGCAAGGGCGTGCAGCGCGAGATGTGGGGCGAGGGGCTGATGGCGCGGGCCATGTGCCACGAGATCGACCACCTCAACGGCACGCTCTTCGTCGACCACCTGCGGGGCTTCAAGAAGGACCGGATCCTCAAGAAGATCTCGAAACTCGCCAAGTCGGGCATGTGGACGTAGCCCGGCCGCGCTAAACTGCGCGGTCATGCGTTACCAGGCCATCATCACCGAGGTTCAGTCGCTCGCCCCGAGCGTCCAGCAGATCACCGTCGCCTTCAACGAAGCGCCGTTCCGCTTCGAGCCGGGGCAGTGGGTGAACTTCCAGTTCCCCGAGGGGCCGTCGCGCGCCTACACCATCGCCTCGGCACCGCAGCGTCCCGAGGCCGTGCAGCTCTGCGTCCGCCTCGGTCCCGGCAAAGGCGGCGAAGCGCTGCGGAAGATCGAAGCCGGCGCCGAAGTACGCGTGGAAGGCCCGTACGGCAAGTTCCTCCTCCCGCGCGACGACGGCCGGGCAGTGGTGCTCCTGGCCGGCGACGTCGGCATCGCCCCCGTGCGCAGCATCGTCCTGCACATGCTGGCCACCAAAGACCAGCGCAGCATCTACGTCCTCTACGAGCCCAACCAGCGCTACATCCTCTACGCCGGCGATTTCGACCCGCTGGCGCGCGCCGGCCAAATCGTCCACGAGAGCGGTCACATCGAGACGCTGGTCTCCCGCAACCGCGCCATCATCAAAGACGCCACGGTCATGGCCGCCGGGTTCGATCCGTTTCTCGATCGTGCACGAGACGCGGTGCGGGGGATCTCGGGGGATCCGGACGCGATGCTCAGCGAGTCGTTTGGGCCGGAGCCCGTGTAGGCGCGCCTCTCACCGCAGCCACCCCGGCAAAATCCCCTCTTTCCGCGCGTCCTCGCGAAACTCCGCGTACAACCGCTCCGCGCGGGTGATGTCCAACTCGGCCCGTGGGATCGCTGCGAGGGCGTGTTCCAGCTGCGTGGCCTGGTAGGTGTACTGGTGCGGTTTGAAGC
>JAXDJK010000050.1:0-10090 GCA_034665665.1 Acidobacteriota bacterium | reverse complement strand
TCCAGGCACTGCACCAGCGGCAGGCCGGCGTCGATCATGACAGAGAACTGGCGGGTGAAGATCGCGATGAGCTGCGGCGGAACGCGTCCGCCGAACTTCGGCAGGGCGATCTCCTTCCCCTTCTCCTTGATGGCGGTGACGACGATCTGCTGCCGCCGCATCATGTTGATGACGGCGTCCTTCGAATCGGCCACGAGCACGCCCGTCTGCGTCTGGCCGTTCCTGGCGGTGCCTTTCCACTCGAATGTCGGCATGTTTCCTCCCGTAGCTTCCGCTCGCCCTCAGCCCATCAAGCCGTTCTCGACCTCGGCCCTACCGCCGCGGGAGGGCCCTGCGGCGCCAGGGTGCCGGCGCCGCGCGAGATCATCTCCTGCAGCTCGTCGGGGTTCGACGAGCGCGCCAGCGCCGTCTGCAGTGTAATCAGCTTCTTGAAGTACAGCGTCGCCAACGACTGGTTAAAAGTCTGCATTCCGTATTTGGCCTGTCCGGTCTGCATCATGGAGTAGATCTGGTGGATCTTGTCCTCGCGGATGAGATTGCGGATGGCGGCGTTGGGAACGAGGATCTCCATGGCCATGACCCGCCCCTTCCCGTTCGCCTTCGGCAGCAGGGCCTGACAGAGGATGCCTTCAAGAACGAAGGACAGCTGGGCGCGGATCTGCGGCTGCTGATGGGAGGGGAAGACGTCGACGACGCGGTTGATCGTCTGCGCGGCGGAGTTGGTGTGCAGCGTGCCGAAGGTGAGATGGCCCGTCTCGGCGATGCGCAGCGCCGACTCGATGGTCTCGAGATCGCGCATCTCGCCGATGAGCACTACGTCCGGGTCCTGCCGCAGCGCGGACTTGAGCGAGTTGGCGAAGGAGTGCGTATCGGCGTGCAGCTCGCGCTGGTTGACGATGCAGTTCTTGTGTTGGTGGAGGAACTCGACCGGGTCCTCGATGGTGATGATGTGCTGGTGGGTCTCGCGGTTGATCTTGTCGATCATGGCCGCGAGCGTCGTCGACTTGCCGGAACCGGTGGGGCCGGTGACGAGCACGAGGCCGCGGGGCTTGTTGCAGATCTCCTCGACGACCGCGGGCAGCCCGAGGTCTTTGAAGCCGAGGATCTCGTACGGGATCTGACGGTAGACGGCGGCGGTGGCGCCGCGCTGGTTGAAGATGTTGGCGCGGAAGCGGGCCAGGCCCTTGATGCCGAAGGAGAGGTCGAGCTCAAGCGCTTCCTCGAAGCGGTGCTTCTGCGCGTCCGTGAGCACCGAGTAGGCGAGCTGCTTGGTCTCGGGGGCGGTGAGAGCCGGCATGTCCAGCGGCACGAGCTTGCCATCGATCCGGATCTGGGGGGCGGAGTTGGTGGTGACGTGCAGGTCCGAGCCGCCGCGCTCGACCATGGTCTTCAGTAGCTGATGCAGGGTTACGGGCATTCTGTCTCCGAATGGTCAGCCGTCAGAGGACGGTCTCGCGAACGACTTCTTCGACGGTCGTGACGCCGTCCTTGATTTTATACAGGCCGGAGCGGCGCAGGGTGATCATCCCGTTCTCCATGGCCTTGCGCTTGATGTCGATGGCGGTGCCGCCGGAGAGGATCAGGTCGCGGATGTCGTCATCGATCTGCATGACTTCGACGAGCGCCACGCGCCCTTTGTAGCCGGTGTTGTTGCACTTTTAGCAGCCGCGGCCCTTCTAGATCGAGAACGTCACGATCACCTCTTTTTTGTAGCCCATGTTGAGGAGGGCCTGCGGCGCCATCTCCACCGGCTCCTTGCAATTGGAGCAGATGCGGCGGGTGAGGCGCTGGGCGGCGATGAGCTGCGTGGCCGTGGCCACGAGGAACGGCTCGATCCCCATGTTCATCAACCGGTTGATGGTGGAGGGGGCGTCGTTGGTGTGGAGCGTCGAGAGCACGAGATGGCCGGTGAGCGCGGCCTTGATCGCGATCTCAGCGGTCTCGAAGTCGCGGATCTCGCCGACCAGGATGATGTTGGGGTCCTGCCGCAAGAACGACCGCAGGGTGGCGGCGAAGTTGAGGCCGATCGACTCCTTCATCTGGACCTGGTTGATGCCCGGGAGGTTGAACTCGACCGGGTCTTCGGCGGTCATGATGTTTACCTCGGGGGAGTTGACCTTGGAGAGCGCCGAGTAGAGCGTGTTGGTCTTGCCCGAGCCGGTAGGGCCGGTGACCAGGACCATCCCCCACGGCTTGAAGATCGCTTCCTCGAAACGGGTCAGCGAGTCGGGCTCGAAGCCGAGCTTGGTCATGTCGAGGCGGAGGTTGTCCTTGTCGAGGAGCCGGAGGACCAGCTTCTCGCCGAAGAGCGTGGGGAGGCAGGAGACGCGGAAGTCGAGCTCTTTGTTCTTGTCCTCGAGCTTGATCTTGAGCTTGATGCGGCCGTCCTGGGGGAGGCGCTTCTCGGAGATGTCGAGCTTCGCCAGGATCTTCATGCGCGAGGTCATGGCGTCCTTGAGCTTCAGGGGCGGGTTCATGATCTCGTAGAGGATGCCGTCGATGCGGAAGCGGACGCGGAACTCTTTCTCGTACGGCTCGATGTGGATATCCGAGGCGCCGCGCTTGATGGCGTCGGTGAGGATGAGGTTGCAGAGCTTGACGACCGGCGCTTCCTCGGCGGAGTCGGCGAGAGCGTTGACGTCGAGCTCTTCGTCGTCCTCGAGGACCTCGAGATCCGCGCTCTCCTGCGTCTGAAGGTCTTCCATGACCTTCTTCAGCTCGAGCGACGAGGTGGTGCCGTAGTAGTTGTCGATCGCGGCCTTGATGCCGAGCTCGGAGGCGACCACCGGCTCGACGTTGTAGCCGGTCATGAACTTGATGTCGTCCATGGCGAAGACGTTGGTGGGGTCCGCCATGGCGATGGTGATGGTCGCGCCGGTCTTGTTGACCGGGAGGATGTTGTATTTGCGGGCGACGTCACCGGGGATGAGCTTGATGACGCTGGAGTCGATCTCGAAGTGGGCGAGGTTGATCGACGGGACGCCGAATTGCTGGGAGAGGCATTCGGTGATGTCTTCTTCCGAAACGAAACCGAGTTTGATCAGGGTTTCGCCGAGCTTGCCACCGGTTTCCTTCTGGATGCGGAGCGCTTCCTTGAGCTGATCCTGAGTGATCAGGCTCGCTTTGGTCAGCAACTCACCGAGACGAACGCTCATAAGATTGGTTACCTGTCGAGAACTTCAGGACGGCCTGCCACTTTACCATCAGCGGTCGAGGCAGCGAACGAGAGCGGCGATAGTCCTACTGTGCCCTCACCGCCGGCGGCTCGACGGCGTCGACGCCGCTGGTGATGCCGGTGAGGGTGGCTGTGATGGCTCCGACCTTGACCTCGGTGCGGATGCGGACCGGGATCCGCCGCTCGTCATCGGTGTACCAGACGAACAGGCGCTCTTCCCGGTTGACGCCACCGCTCTCCATGCTCGGCTCGACCATGACGGTGTCGAAGGTGCCGGCCGGTGTCTGGATCCGCTCGCGGCGGCGGACATGGACGTGAACGTTGTAGAGCTTTGCGTCGGAGACGAGCGCCAGCTCGTAGGTGGCGCCGGGTGAGAGGTTGAGGGTTCGGAGGTAATAAATGACGGAGATGGGGTCGTAGACGGGCGTGGGAACGCGGACGGACTTCACCTTCTTCCGGCGCCGGGTGGCCACGCCATCCTCGACGGTGGTGATGTCTTCTTTCTTCTCCCCTTTTTCGTCGTGGCGCTTGATGAAGCGGAGCGTGGTGAAGGTGGAGCGGGCCACGGTGGTCTCGATCTCATCCCGGACTTTGACGAGGCGGGCCACGGCGGCGCCGGATTTCGCGACGGATGTGATGCGATAGGTTGCGTCGTCAGCCTCGGAGATGGTCATGCGGGCCGCGCCACCGGAGATGCGCAGCCAGGTGAGGTTGTAGTCGAGCGTCTCCCCAGCGGCGAAGAGCTGGTGGATGGCGGGAACGGGCGCGGCGTCCGTCGTGGTAGCGGTCGTGGTCTGCTGGGACGGACGGATGGCCAGTGCCGAGACGGCGGCGAGTACGACCGGCAGGAGAAACTTCACTCCGCAAGCACCCGAGCGACAGTGGTCACGACCTCTTCAACAGAAATCGATTCCATCCATTTCGCCGAGGGGCTGGCCACGACGCAGCGGTCGAGCTGGCCGTAGGGGCCATTGCGATGCGGATCGGTCGGTCCGTAGAGGCCGACCACCTTCGTGCCGAGGGCCGCGGCGAGGTGCAGGGGGCCGGTGTCGCCGCCGATGACCAAGGCGGCATGGCGCAGGGCGAAGGCGAGCTCGCGGAGATTGGTAGGGGGCGCCATGGGGGCGCCGATGGCCTCAGCGAGCGCGCGCTCGGCCGGGCCCCAGACGGTGACGACCGGGCGTTTCAGGGCGGCGGCCAGCTGGCGGAAGCGCTCAATCGGCCACAGCTTGTTGGGCTTACCGGCGCCCGGGAGGAAGACGATGGCCCCGCGGCAGGCGGCGAGCTTGTGCTCGGGATCGGCGGGGAAGCGGTCCCACTCCGGGTGCACGGGCGGCAGCGTGCCTGCGATGCCAGCGGCAAGTTGGAGGTTCTGCTCGACCACGTGCTTCGCAGGATCGACCGGGATCTGGCGGTTGATGAAGAGGAGGGCCGGCTTCTCGCGGATGGCTGCGCGGGCGAAGCCGTAACGGGTGCTGGCGCCGGAGAGCCAGCCGAGGGCGGCGGATTTGATGAGGCCCTGAAAATCGACGGAAGCATCGGCGCGACGGATGGCCCGCAGGGCCGCTCCGGCGTCTTTCCGTGAGGCGAGCGGTGCGCGTCCCCAGCGTTTCATCCGCACCGGGATGGTCTCGACACCGGCCACCAGCTCGACCAGCTCGCGATACGGCTCTTCGACTGCCCAGGAGATAGTCGTTCCCGGCAACGCCTGCCGCAGGGCTACGACGGCCGGGATGGTGTGAATGACGTCGCCGAGGGCGGAAAGGCGCAGCACGAGCAGACGCCGCGAGGCGTCGGTCATCCCGGAAAGCCCTTCATCTTCTGAAGGATGGCGGTCGTGGAGTGGTCCTTCGGATCGCCGGTGATGACCACCTTCCCGCCATACGCCCGCACGATCTCGCCCTCGGGAACGGAGTCGGCCGTGTAGTCGGTGCCCTTGCACTGGAAGTCGGGCTTGAGGGTCCCAAGGAGCCGCGCCGGGCTTTTCTCCCCGAAGACCGTGACGTAGCCGACGCCATTGATGGCCGAGATGAGCTCCGCCCGTTCCGCCTCGTTCATCACCGGCCGCCCCTCGCCTTTCAGCTCGCGCACCGATTCATCGCCGTTCACGCCCACCACCAGCACGTCGGCAAACCTTGCTGCATCCTGCAGATAGCGGATGTGGCCGACGTGGAGCACGTCGAAACAACCGTTCGCGAAAGCGACCGACCTTCCCCCGGCGCGTTCTTTCTCGATCGCGGCGAGGAGCTCGGGCTCGGTGAGGATGGGGGCGTTCATGTCGTCGTATATCCAAACTCTGAGCGAAGCGAAGAGTGTTTTTACTCTTCCAGCCCCTCGTCGCGCTCGATAGCGTGGTGGAGCTCGTCGTTGGAGACGGTGGCGGTGCCCATCTTCATGACCACGATGCCGCCGGCGTAGTTGGCGAGTTTGGCGGCTTCGGCGAAGGAGCCGCCAGCGGCCAACGCGAGAGTGAACGCGGCGATGACGGTGTCACCGGCGCCGGTCACGTCGGCCACCTGGTCGGTGCCGTAGACGTTGATGAAGAGCGGTTCCGGGCGATCGCGCTCGAGCAGCGCCATCCCCCGGCTGCCGCGGGTGATGAGGATGGCCTCGGAATCGAGGCACTGCTGGAGCGAGAGGGCCACCTCGCCGACACGGTCGCCGTTCTGGTCGTCCCAGAGGGAGGTACCGGCAGCGGCGGCGGCTTCTTCTTCGTTCGGTGTGGCGGCGGTGACGCCTGGGTAGCGGAGGAGGTCGTAGCGCGAATCGAGCGTGACGGCCTTGCCGCGGGAGCTGCCGATCAGGCTCGCGGCCACGTCCGTGGTGACGACGCCGTAGCCGTAGTCGCTGATCATGGCCGCGTCGGCGAAGGCCATCTGGTCGCGCAGGAGGCGGCTGAAGGCCTGCGCTTCGTCCTCGGACATGGCGAAGGTGTCTTCGATGTCGTAGCGGACGATCTGCTGGCGGCTGGCGTGGGGCATGCCGCCGAGGATGCGCACCTTGGTGGGTGTTTCGTAGCGGTCGACACGGAGGATGCCGCCGCATTCGATGCCGTTCTCGCTGAGCGTCTCGATCAGACTTCGTCCGGCCGGATCGTCGCCGAGGACGGAGACCGGGATCGGCAGCCCGCCGAGGGAGAAGATGTTGTTGATGGCGTTCCCGGCCCCGCCGAGGAGGATGTCGTCACGGTACTGGCGAAGGATCAGCACCGGCGCCTCGCGGGAAATCCGCTTGGGCGTTCCGTAGATGAAGCGGTCGGCTACGATGTCGCCGTAGACGACGACCAGCTTCCCTTTCATCGCCTCCGTGAGCTGCAGCAGGCGGGAGCGGCTGAACACGGTGGCGACTATAAACGATGAGCGATGAAGGAAGAACCGCGAACGGCCGGCTGGTAGAAGGAGTCGATTTCTACCGGGAGGGGCCGTACGTGGTGTTCACGGAGAAATATCTCCGCGACCGTGGGTACTGTTGCGAGTCGGGATGCCGGCACTGCCCCTGGGGGTTTCGGAAGGATCGGCGCAGCGATGTACCGGGGGAGACGTGAAATGTTGAATGGTGAATGCTCAATGTTGAATGGCTGCGCTTCGCGGGTGCTCCATTCACCATTCACCATTCACCATTCAACATTCACCATTCACCATTTCGCCTCTTACGCTCCTGCCGTGATGCCTGACGTTAGCTCCGCGTCGCGAAGCTGCACCTTCTCGTCGCCGGTGAGCACGTTCTCCACGTCGATCAGCAGATAGACCTCTTCGCCAAACGGCACGATGGCGATCAGCAGCTCTCCACGGATGCCGCGGATGATCGGCGGAGGCGGGAGGAAGGCATCGGGGGCGATACTCACGATGCGGCGCACCTCGTCCACTTTCAGGCCCATCACGCCGGCCGAGGTGTGGGTGATCAGCACCAGCGCTTCTCCCGTGGGCAGCTCGCGGTTGGGGTAAAGACGCTGGCGGAGGTCGATGATGGGGATGACCTCGTTCCGCAACACGACGACCCCTTCGATGAACGCCGGGGCCGTCGGAATGGTCGTCGAGCCCTGATACGGCACGATCTGGCGCACGGCCATGATGTCGAGGACGAACGTCTCGGGGCCGACGCGGAAGGTGATCAGGCGAAGGTCGGAGGATGCCATTGTCAGGCCCGCACGCGGAACTTCCGGACCTCGTCGTCGAGGCTGCGGATGGCGTCGTTGAGGAGGCCGATGGCGTCGCTCATGTCGGCCGCCGAGGTGCGGTTGCCGTCAGCGATGGTGCGGACCTGCTCCATCGTGGCCACGATCTTCTCGCTCTCGCCGGCCTGGCTGGCGGCCACCTGGAAGATCTCGTGGATCATCTCGATCATCCGTTCCGCCGCGGCGGAGATCATCGCCGATCCCGACTTTTGCTCGACCATGGCCTGGCGGACGTATTTCGTCACCTCGCGCATCGACTCGACCGCGCGCAGGATGTGCTCGGAGCCCTGCGCCTGCTGGCCGGTGGCGGAGTTGATCTGCTGGACCATCGACTGCAGCCGGTCGACGGCGCGGGTGACGTTCTCGCTGCCCTTGGCCTGCTCGCGCGTGGCGCCGGCGATCTCCCGGTTCATGTTCGAGGCCTTGGCCGCGGAGTCGAGGATGTTGTTCAGCGCCTTGCCGGCTTCATGGGAGAGCGAGACGCCGTGCTCGACGAGCTCGGAGCCCGCCGACATGGCCTTGAGCGCGTTCGCCACCTCGTCCTGTACGGCGCGGATCAGGTTTGTGATGTCGCGCGTCGACGAAGCGGTGCGCTCGGAGAGCTCGCGGATCTCCGCGGCCACGACCGAGAAGCCTTTGCCGTACTCCCCCGCCTGCGCGGCCAGGATGGCGGCGTTCAGCGCGAGGAGGTTGGTTTGCTCGGCCACGTCTTCGATGACGTTGAGGATCTTGCCGATGGCCACGGAGCGGTCGCCGAGGCGCGCCACCACGGTGTTCGCCTCCAGCACCGACTTGCGGATCTGCTCCATCCCGTCGATGGTCTCGCGGACTGCTTTCATCCCCGACTCCGCGGCATCGGCCACGGCCAGACCGAGATCGTAGGAGCGGGCGGCGTTGGTCTCGACCTGGGCGATCGAGGCCGACATCTGGACCATGGATGACGACGTGTCGGTGACGAAGTTCGCGAGGTAAACCACGTTCTGGTCGACCTCACTGATGGAGGAGACCATCTCGTGCGTGGCCGAGGAGGTGTCCTCGACCGAGATGAAGAGCGTGTCGGTGTGCCGGCTGACCTCTTCCATCGAGGCCACCATCTGCAGCATGGACGACGACGTTTCTTCGGACGATGCCGACAGCGCCTCGACGTTGTCGGTGATCTTGCGGACGCCGCTGTTCAGCTGGTCGACCGACTCGTACGTGTCGTCGATGATGGCGCGCTGCTCGTCGACGCGGGCGATCACGGTCCGCGAGCGGCTGTCGACCGTCTCGGCCACCGACTTGATCTTCGCCTGTGACAGCACGAGGCTCTTGAGCGTCCGCTCCAGATTCTCGGCCATGCCGTTGAAGGCTTCGGCCAGGCTGCCGATCTCGTCGCCCGAGCCCACCAGCGCGCGCTGGGTGAGGTCGCCCTTCGAGATCTGCTTGGCGGTCTGCACCAGCGCCAGGATGGGGCGGACGATGAAGCGCGAGGTGGCCCAGGCCAGGCCGGTGGCGATGAGGATGGCCAGGGCGGTAATGAGGGCGTTCCAGCCGCGGAGAGAGCGGGCCGCCTGTTCGGCCTGCCGTTCGTTCATCAGCAGGCGGAAGTAGCCTTTCGGCTTGGCGGCCGGGTTGGCGGCGTCGGCCTTCGTCTCGTAGAAAGGGATCGTATAGATGTGGAGCGAGGCGCCGGTGGCGGTGCCGGACTCGCGGCGCAGCGGCCGGTCTTTCAGCACGGCCGGAACGGCTGGCTTGGAGGCGGCCAGGAGATTGCCCTCGCCGGTGCGGAACTCGGCGTACTCCACGGAGGTGCTCCGTCCGAGATCGGCGACGATGTTCTTCAGGTCGTCGGTCAGGCCGAAGATCACGTAGTAGCCGGCCGTCGATTCGATCGTCTGCGCGATCGCGGCGCCCTGCTCGACGGTCTGGTCGATCATGGCCCGGCGCACCAGCCATTGCTGCAGGCCGAGGATCAGGAGCGCGATGACGATCGACTGCAGGACGAACGTCGCGACGAACTTCGCGCGCAGCCCCACCCGGACTTGCTTTTCTGAATTGGCAGATGCCATAGGACCGGGCGGGAGTATAGCCGCTGTATCATCCGCGTCATGCCTCTCATCCGCTGTCCGAAGTGTGGACAGGCCTATGACGTGCCCGGTGTGGTGGCGGTCCGCCTGCCGGATTCAATCGCCGCCTGCCGCTGCGGCGAATGGCTGGCCGGCAGCAAGGCCGCCGTGCTGGCGCGGCTGCTCAATCCCGAGGAGATCCGGGAGATCGACCTGGCCGCGTACCGGGTGGACATCGCCGCCGGTGCGCCGGCCATGGCGTCCCAGCCGCGCGCCGAAGAGCCGCCGGCCCGACCTCGCTCCGTGCGCATCGTGGCGCGTGGGGCGAAGCAGTCGGTGAGCACGGTCTTCACGATCCACGAGCATCCGCTCTGGATCGGCCGCAAGGGTTGTCACGTCGAGCTCGCGGATTCGGAGCTGTCGATCCGGCACTGCTCGATCTCTCTTCGCGGCGATCGCCTGGTGGTACGCGACGCCGATTCGCACATGGGAACCTATCTCGATGGCGAGGCGATCGAGGAGAAGGAGCTCGACGACGGCGTGCACCTCCTGCGCGTCGGCACGGCCCTGGTCACGATCGAGCCGACCGAGGAGCGCGGTACGCCCGTCGAGCCGATCGCCCTCGATACCGCCACGCTCGACGAGGCCTCGCTCGCCCAGAAGCTCCAGGCCCGCGCCCGCGCCGCCGGCACGCCG
>JAXDJK010000049.1:0-3460 GCA_034665665.1 Acidobacteriota bacterium | reverse complement strand
ATCTCCGTGCCCGTGTGGCGGCGGCGCCTTTCTTCCAGCGGCTCAACGACGACGCACGGCGGCTCGAGGTCACGGGGGCGTCGGTGGAGGCGCGGGCGCTGCTGATCGCGTCGCTGCAGGATGAGCGGCGACAACGCGTGGCGGTGATCACGCCGGGCGATGCGGCGGTGGCGGACTTCGAGACGGCGCTGCGGCTGTTCCATCACGATCCGCAGCGCGTCTCGGTGTATCCGGCGCCGGCGTTGTCGCCGTATCAGGATGTGGCGCCGTCGCTGGGCGTGGTGCGTGAGGAGATCCGCGCGCTGGGGATGCTGATCGACGATTCGGCGGACATCCTGGTCGTGCCGACGCGTGCGCTGTTCCAGCGCCTTCCCTTGGCGGACGCATTTCGCGGACGGATCGTCGAGATGGCCGAGGGCGTCGACCTCGACTTGCGTGTGCTCCTGCAGCAGTTCGTGGAGAACGGTTTCGTGCGGACGGACCTGGTCGGCGAGGCGGGCGAGTTCGCGTTCCGCGGCGGCATCCTCGACTTTTTTCCGCCGAACACGCCGAAGCCGCTGCGCGTGGAGCTGTTCGGCGACACGATCGATTCGCTGCGCTGGTTCGACGTCGAGACCCAGCGTTCCGAGGAGCCGTCCGGGCCCGTCACCATCTATCCCCTCACCCAGTATCCGCTCACCAAGGAAGTGCGCAGCGCGCTGTCGCGGCGGCTGTCGCTCGACTTCATGGACCCGCTGTACAAGCGCGACCTCGTCGACAAGATCGAGCGGCTCTCGGAGAACGGGTCGTTCCCGGGCATCGAGCATTACGTGCCGGTGGCGGTGCAAAGCGCGACGTTCGCCGACTATATCCGCGACTTCGACGTGATCCTGATCGAGCCGGACCAGATCACCACCACCATCGCCAAGTACGAGTCGCTCCTGCGCAACGAGTACGAGGCGGCGGCAGAGAAAGGGCGGGCGGTGTACGCGCCGGAGAAGCTGGTGGCGCCGGGTGCGGACATCCTGCGCTTCATCGGCGAGGCGCGGCTGTCCTTCGCCGAGGTGCACATCGCCCGCTCGGGTGAAGAAGAGCTGCGCCTGCGGGCGGGCGCCACTGACCGGTACAACAATCGGCTCAGCGAGTTCGCGGGCGACGTGAACGCCGACTCGCGCCAGCAGATGTTCTTCGCGGCCACGAAGGGCGGGCGGGAGAAGATCGAGCGGCTGCTGAAGGAGTTCGATGTCCCGTTCGCCGACGAGACGCTCGGCAATGCGCTGACCGTCACCAGCGGCAACCTCGGGCGCGGCTTCATCTTCGAGGAGCTCGGCCTCACGGCGTGGTCGGAGTGGGATCTCTTCGAGCCGCCGACCTCCACGCGTATCGGCAGCCGCAAGAAGAAGACCGACGCCTTCGTCTCCGACCTGCGCGACCTCAAAACGGGCGATCACATCGTGCACGTCGATCACGGCGTGGGCCGCTTCGTCGGCCTGCAGCGCATCCCGTTCGGCGAGACCGAGCGCGAGGTGATGGAGATCGAGTACTCCAACGGCGGCAAGCTGCTCATGCCGATGGAGAACCTCAATCTCATCCAGCGGTATACGGGTGGCGGCGAGGAATCGCCGAAGCTGGACAAGCTCGGCGGCACCTCCTGGGCGCGCACGAAGGCCTCGGTCAAGAAGGCCATGCGCGACATGGCGGACGAGCTGCTGAAGCTCTACGCCACGCGGCGCATGGTCCAGGGTCATGCGTTTGGAAAAGATTCGCCGTGGCAGTTCGACTTCGAGGACGCGTTCGAATTCGACGAGACGGAAGACCAGCTGGACGCGATTTCGGACGTGAAGTCCGACATGGAATCGCGCCGCCCGATGGATCGCCTGCTCTGCGGCGACGTCGGATACGGCAAAACGGAAGTGGCGATGCGGGCCGCGTTCAAGTCGGTCATGGACGGCAAGCAGGTGGCGGTGCTGGCGCCGACGACCGTGCTCGCCTTCCAGCACTCCCGCACGTTCATGCGGCGCTTCGCGTCATTCCCGGTCACGATCGAGCTGCTCACACGCTACTACTCAGCCAAGGACCAGAAGGAGATCCTGCGCAAGATCGAAGCGGGCGAGATCGACGTCCTGATCGGCACGCACCGGCTGCTGTCGAAGGACGTGGCCTGGAAGGACCTCGGGCTGCTGATCATCGACGAGGAACAGCGCTTCGGCGTCGGTCAGAAAGAGAAGCTCAAGCAGATGAAAAAGTCGGTGGACGTGCTGGCCATGTCGGCGACACCGATCCCGCGGACGCTGAACATGTCGCTGGTCGGCATCCGCGACATCTCGGTCATCGAGACGCCGCCCAAGGACCGGCTGGCCATCCAGACGGCCGTAGTGCCCTTTGATGACGAGCTGATTCGCGAGGCCATCGAGTTCGAGGTCGGCCGCGGGGGTCAGGTCTTCTTCGTCCACAACCGCGTGGAGTCGATCTACGCGATGAAGGAGTTCCTCGAGAAGACGATCCCGGGCCTGAAGGTGATCGTCGGCCACGGGCAGATGGAGGAGCGCGAGCTGGAGCGGGCCATGCTGGCCTTCATCAACCGCGAGTTCGACGTGCTGCTGGCGACCACCATCATCGAGAACGGCATCGATATCCCGGCCTGCAACACCATCCTCATCAATCACGCCGAGCGCTTCGGGCTGTCGCAGCTGTACCAGCTCCGCGGCCGCGTGGGACGCAGCGACCGGCTGGCGTTCTGCTACCTGCTGGTGCCGAGCGACCGCGTGCTCACCAGCGACGCCCGCAAACGCCTCGCCGCGATCCAGGAGTTCTCCGACCTCGGCGCCGGCTTCCGCATCGCGGCGCGCGATCTGGAGATCCGCGGCGCGGGCAACATCCTCGGCGGCGAGCAGTCGGGCGAGATCGCGGCGGTCGGCTTCGAGATGTACACGAAGCTGCTCGAGGAGACCATCCGGGAGATGAAGGGTGAGGTCATCGAGGAAGAGGTGCAGACGTCCATGAACGTCGGCGTCGACATCTACATCCCGAAGGATTACATCGCGGAGGAGAACCTCCGTATGACCTTCTACAAGAAGATCGCCTCGGCCTCGACGGAGACGCGCCTCGAAGACATCCGTAACGAGATGCGCGACCGCTTCGGCGCGCTGCCGGCAAACGTGGACAGCCTCTTCCACTTCGTGAAGGTGAAGCATTTCGCCCAACGCATCGGCGTGATCTCGATCGTGCGCGAAGGCGCCCGCGCCGTGGTGAAGTTGACAGCGACAGCCAAGATCGATCCGAACAAGCTGCTCCGCTTCATCGGCGACAACCCGGAGGCGAAGTTCTCGCCGAACGGCGTGCTCTCCTTCCCCCTCCGCGATCAGGGCGCCCAGATCATCACGGCCATCGAAGACATCCTCCAGGCCATCGCGGCGTAGGGCTCGCTTTCATGACCCCGAAGGGGTCGGCCGCAACATCGGACATCACGTAATGTCCCTAT
>JAXDJK010000048.1:0-3031 GCA_034665665.1 Acidobacteriota bacterium | reverse complement strand
GGGCTCTCGCGGGTGTAGATGGCGTTGGGGGTGGGGGTGGCGGCGGTTATCCGCGGGGGCGGGACGATCGCGCACTGGGCGCAGTCGTGTAACGCGCTGGCGCGGAAGGAGTAGCGGGTGCGGGTGCTCGTCATCGGCGCGGGGCCGATGGGGATCGCGGCGGCGCTCGGAGCGCTGGACCGTGGTCATGACGTCACCGTGCTCGAGCGCGGCGAGGTCGGTGCGTCGCTTCGGACCTGGGGACCGACGCGCTTTTTTTCACCGCTGCACATGAATGTCTCGGCCCGTATGCGCGCGATCCTCGGCACGGAGCTGCCGGACGATGGCGCGCTGCTCACCGGCGCCCAGTACGCCGACCGCGTGCTCCTGCCGCTGGTTGCGCGGCCGCCGCTGGCGGGGCGGGTGAAGACCGGCCATGCCGTGGTGGCCATCGGCCGTCGCGGGCTGACTCGTGGCGATTACGCCGGCCATCCGCTGCGTGCGGAGAAGCCGTTCCGCGTGCTCTGCGACAACGACGAAGTCTTCGAAGCGGAGGCCATCCTCGACGCCAGCGGTGGCCTGGTGGTCCCGCGCTCGATCGGCGTGGGCGGGTTGCCCGCCCGCGGAGAAGCAACTTTGGCGCAGCGGCCTATCCGCACGCTGGGCGAGCTGGCGGCGCGGCGCGACTCGCTCGGCGGCAAGCGCATCCTGCTCCTCGGCCATGGCCACTCCGCGGCCAACGCCATCAACATGCTCGAAGCGCTGGCGAGCGACGAGCCGTCCACGCGGGTGATCTGGGCCGTGCGCGGGGCGAATCGCCGGCCGTGCGAAGAAGTGCCGCACGATCCGCTGCCGGAGCGCGAGAGCATCGTGGCCCGGGCCAACGCCCTGGCCGAAGCGCCGCCGCCGTTCCTGCGCATGGAACGGCGGGCCATGATCGACAGCGTGGCCCAGAACAACGGCCACGTCGTGATCGCCCTGACCGGCGGTCGCATCGTCGAAGCCGACGCCATCGCCGCCTTCACCGGCTACAAGCCCGACGGCACGTTCCTCTCCGAGCTGACGGTCGAGACCTCGCCCGTCACCGAAGGGGGCGCGCGGCTGTATCGCGCCATCGCAAACATCACCGATTGCCTGGCCCAGCCGCGCGTCGCGCCGGCGGACCTGGAGAGCGGCGAGCCGGGGTTCTACTTCGTCGGCTCGCGCGGGTACGGCCGCTCGCGCACGTTCCTGCTGCAGACCGGCCTGGCGCAACTGGAGATCGTCCTCGATGCCCTCGCCTGACGTGACGCTGCGCGCGCTCGACACGGTCTGGTTCCAGGTGGCGGGGACGATCTGCAACATCGAGTGCACGCACTGTTTCATCTCCTCGTCGCCGAGGAACCGGTCGCACGAGATGATGACCCTGGCGGAGATCGAGCCGCGGCTGGCCGAAGCGCGAGAGCTGGGAGTGAAGGAGTACTACTTCACCGGCGGCGAGCCGTTCCTGAATCGGGAGATGCTGCCGATCCTCGCGGCCACGCTGCAGCAGGGACCGGCCACGGTGCTGACCAACGGCATGCTCCTGCGCGAGGAAGTCTGCCGCAAGCTGCGCGAGCTCTTCGACCGCAGCGAGTACTCGCTCGACCTGCGGGTGAGCCTGGACGGCTTCGACGCCGCCTCGCACGACGCCATCCGCGGGCAGGGCGTGTGGGACCGGGTCATGATCGGTCTGCGCAATCTGGCCGCGGTGGGGCTCAACCCGGTCATCACCGTGACCACGGCCGCCGAAGGCGTGGAGCGAGGGGAGGGACGTACCCGCTTCCTCGACCTCATTCGCAGCTTTGGGTTCGCCAAGCCGCGCCTGAAGGTGCTGGCACTCTTCCGCATCGGCGCGGAGGAGACCCGCACGCACGCGTACGAAGCGTGGGAGCGGTTGACCACCGACTCGTTATCGGACGACGACGCGGCCACGCTGCAGTGCGCGTCGGGACGGATGATCACCAGCAAGGGCGTCTACGTCTGCCCGATCCTGATCGAAGAGCCGGCCGCGAAGATGGGGGAGACGCTGGCCGAGACGCTCCGTCCGTTCGGCCTCAAGTACGGTGCCTGCCACACCTGCTGGGTGGACGGCGTGACCTGCACGACCTGATGCGCATCGCCTTCCTCGGCGGTATCTACTCGAACTACCACGCGCTGGTGGCGGCGCTGGACGACATCCGCCGCCGCGGCGCCGACGCCATCTACTTTCTCGGCGATCTCGGCGCCTTCGGCCCGCATCCCGACCGCGTGCCGGAGCTGCTGCGGGCGCGCGGGATTCCGGGCATCCAGGGCAATTACGAGGAGTCGCTCTCGTCGGGCGCGACGGACTGCCACTGCGGCTACACCGATCCCCGCGACAACCACTACGCGCAGATCTCCTACGACTACACCTTCGCGAAGACCAGCGACGATCACAAGCGCTGGATGGGCACGCTGCCGCGCGAGCTGCGGTTCGAGATCGATGGCCGGCGTTTCCTGCTGGTGCATGGCTCGCCGCGCAAGATCAACGAGTTCCTCTGGCGCTCCACGTCGCCGACGCCGTTCCTCGAAAAGCTCTGCCGCGAGCACGAGGCGGACGTGATCGTCTGCACGCACACCGGCCTGCACTGGCACAAGACGCTTGCGGACGATCGCCACGTCATCAACGCGGGCGTCCTCGGCCGTCCCGCAAACGACGGGCGGAGCAACGTCTGGTACACGCTGGTGGAAGTGCGCGGCGGCGCGCTCGCGGTAGAGTTCGTCCCCGTCGCGTATGACCACCAGCGGCTCGCCGCCGAGATGCGCGGCGAACGCCTGCCGGAGGAGTTCGTCGAGACGGTACTCACCGGCTGGTGGACCACCTGCCTCGAAATCCTCCCTCCGAAAGAGCGCGCGGCCGGACGTTACTAGCCCGCATTTCTCACCGTGGGGACAAAAAAGCCGCCGCCTGTGCTATTAAGTTGAGTGTCAGCAACAACTTGATAGACAGGGAGGCGGCGGCGTGGAACAGACAGAGTGTACCGTTGAACAACTGAGTTTCCAAGGAGTGGGA
>JAXDJK010000047.1:0-3798 GCA_034665665.1 Acidobacteriota bacterium | reverse complement strand
CCGCCTGTCCGCGTACCCGGTACGCCGATATGCACAGCCGAGACGGCTGTGGGCCCTGCGGACGAGGACGTCCGCGCTCCCGACGGCCTCAACGTCAAACCGAAGCTAACGCCCTTTTGCAGCCAGCCATCGTCGCCCGGACGAACGCGGCGAGCTAGCGGTCATCTGCGTTGAGGCAGGTCGCCATACAACTGACGCATCAACTCGCGCATGACCTCAGCGTCGGTGTACTCGGGATGCCGGCTGCGCAGGCCGGCTTTCGCCAGCTCGCGAACGAAATCGCTCAGTTCCATCGCGGTGGTAACAACAAGGGGGACGAAACCGTAGGTTTGCGGCGTGCAGCGCCTGTACGCGCGCCGGAGGCGCGCACTACACCGCGATTCGCCGAGAGGGATATACGACGGCATACCTCGGTGTAGTGCGCGTCTCCGACGCGCGCTACGCGCACCCGAACTGTAGACAAAAATGGCTCGCCGTATGTGAGGTGGCGGTCTACGCTTAGCGTAATCCGCCGAGCTCTTCGTGCGGGTCAGGCTTCATAGCCGCGGAGCGGCGATATCTCAGTAGCCCAATGGCGTAAGCCTTGGGTAAGCGAAGACGTTCCCCATAATCCAGCCGCGGAGCGGCGGCATTCGCGACGAACCGGCCTCCCTACTTCACCACGCTCAGCGCCTTTTCCGTCGCGTGCAGGAGAGCCGCGGCTCCTACTGGGGCGCCCGTCGCGTTTTTCATCCAGAGGTCGGGGGCGAGGCTGCCGTATTTGGACATGCGCTCGAATTCGGCGCCGAGGTTGCCGGTCTGTTCGATGTGCTCCTCGATCTGGTGGGCGATGAGGTGGCCGATCGGGTAGTTGGGGAGATACAGGAAGCTGTCGATCATGTGGGCGTAGACGCCGAGGAGCGTGGAGTCTTTCTGGCCGAGGATCGGGGCGTAATACTGGTTCCAGACCTTGCGGCTGATTGTGACCACCGTGTTCTTCAGCTGGTCCGGCGTCGCGTTGGGGTGGTCGTACATCCAGTGCCAGACGTCCGTGTCGACCAAGCCGACGCCGGCGATTTCGTACGTGTTCCAGAAGTCATTCAGAGTCTGCAGGGCTTTGTTTTCAGCAGACGGTGAGGACAGGCCGAGGAGCTCGAGGTCTTTGTTCTGGAAGACGAAGGCCAGCGCTTCGGTGAAGGCGGTGTTGGGGACGCCGGAGAGGGTGTAGTAGTCGATGCCCTTCAGCGAGAAGACCTGCTCGACGTTGTGGCCCATCTCGTGGACGGCGATGTTGTAGCCCTTGTAATCCATCCCCTCCTTGCCGACGCGGGTGCGCAGGTGGGGGTTGTCGCCGCGGCGGCCGGCGCCCATGGCGTGGCCGGAGCCGCGGGCGGGATCGACTTCGATGTTGGCGGCCAGGTAGGCGGCGCGCTCCTTCGAGAAGCCGAGCTTCTCGAGGATGTTCGGCATGTCGGCCTTGTAAGCGGCCGCGGTGGGGTAGCGCTTGCGGGTGATCTCGTCGAGCTGGGCTTCACTATAGGTGCCGCGGGCGCGGAAGCCGTTGTACCAGATGTCGAACGGCTCGAGCTTGCGGCCGAGGCGCTGCTCGATGAGCTTTGCCACCCGCGGGACCATGGGCGACGAGAGCACGTCCTCGAGCATCTTGCGCACGCGCGCTTCGGGGATCTGGCGGCCTTCGTTGTAGCTGCGCAGGATGTGGGTCGGGTTCTGCGGGGAGTAGGGGTCGTAGAGCTTGGCGGCGCTGTAGGCGCGCAGGAGCTTGGCGTAGCGCGTGTCCGGCTCGCGGGCGTTGGTGACGTTTGCGGGGGCGGGACGGCCTTCGTCTTTTTCGGCGTCCTGCACGGCGGCGGGTTTGACGCTGTTGCTGTACGGGTTCCAGTCGACGTGGGGGTTGTCGACGACGGCGTCGGGGATGGTCTGGTCGACGATCCGTTCCATCACCTTCTGGATCATGCGCTGCTTGGGGAGGCCTTCCGCGGCGGGCAGGCTGTAATCGGCTTTGATCTGGTCGCGGAGGTTCCAGTGCTCGAGGAGGCGCATCTTCGCGGGGAAGAGGCGGTTGCCTTTGTCGTCGAGCAGGTGGTGCATCCAGATGTTGTAGGAGGCGACGTATTGGGCGGCATCGGCCGACGCTTCAGCGGCTTTCTGGTTGACGTCCGACGGGATGCGCTTGGAGTAGCTGAGCGCGAGCGCAGCTTCGGCCCACTGGCGGCGCGTCCAGTTCTCCCCCTCGCTGAGGCGCTGCTCCAAGGTGGTCAGGGGGAAATTGAGGAGGACGACGAAGGCCAGTTTGTTGGCGAAGAGGTCGTCGTTGAGATGTGCCGAGGGGTCGTAGCCGGCCATGATCTCGTCGAAGGGGTAGATCGGGCCGATGTCGAGGTCGGTCTGCCAGCGGAGGTCACGCCCGATTTCGGTGAAGTGACCGCCGATGGATTCCTGGATGAACTGCATGCGGCTGAAGAGTGCGTCGAGGGTCTCGGCGTCGCCGGCAAAGTGGGTGCGGACGAAGGTTTCGTATTCAGTCTGCCCGCCGTCTTCCACACGCCAGAAGTCGCTGACCTGCTGCAGCCCTCGGTGGATCCGAAAGCGCTGGGTTTCGCCGAATTTTGTGACGAGCTCGGTCTCCAGCGCTGTTGAAGCGGCGGGAAGCCAGGGAAGAGGGGCGGGTTGTGCAATTGCCGGCGCCGTGAGCATGGCCACGAGCGCAGCGGCGACAAGAGTTTTTGTCACGCTGCGTCTCCTTTCGAGCAGCGGATTCTATGCGAGTGGGGAGGAGGCAAGCCAAAGGCTTGAACGCAGAACGCAGAGCGCAGAACGTTGAATGAAGAAAGGGGAACGGGTCGTCGCCGAAGTTTTTTCTCAATTCAACGTTCTGCGCTCTGCGTTCTGCGTTCAAGCCTTTCTGCGCGTCGTCCGATGCGTCGGAGTGGCCGTCCACGGATCATCCGGCCACGGATGCCGCGGATACTTGGCCCGCAGCTCCTTGCGCACCTCCTGGTAGCCGTTGTTCCAGAAGCTGCGCAGATCCGACGTCACCTGCATCGGCCGACCGGCGGGGGAGAGCAGCGCAAACGTCACGGCGGTCTGCTGCGGCCCGAGGCGCGGCGTGTCGGCGAGGCCGAACAGCTCCTGGAGCTTCACGCTTGCCAGGATCGACCCGTCCTCGCGATAGTCGAGGGCCGTCGTGCGGCCGCTCGGGAGGGGCAGGCGGTCGGGCGCGAGCTGGTCGAGGCGGCGTTTCACGTCGTACGGCAGCTCGCCGCCGTACTGCTCGATCACCTCGTCCCAGTTCACGTCGATCCCGGCGAAGGCCAGACGGCGTTTCAGGTGCGGATCGACATTCTTGCGCTGCTCGCGGGCGCGGAGGCGGCGCGCTTCCGCGGCGTCGGGCGGGACATTGATCTCGTTCAGCAGGATCGCGCCGTACCAGACCCGCTCCGTCGCCCGAACCTTCCCGTTGGCGAGGGTATGCACCACGTCGCGGTGCGTGGGCACGAGCCAATCGCGCTCGATGACGCTGGCGATGCGCACCAGCGCTTCCAGCCCGCCGGCCACGACGAGGGCCACCAGGAACTCGCCCGCGTAGAGGTTCGTCTCGCGGGCCAGCTGCGCGCCCGTGCCGCTGGAGAGGAGCAGGCGCGGCGAGAGCGGCTCGCGACGCCACGCCACGCGGTCGGGGTAGCCGGCCAGCAGGGCGCGGCGGGTGTTGGCGTGGTAATCGTTCCTCGGCGTTCCTCGGGTTCCTCGTAGTTCCTCGGAGCGCTGGGGCCGGTCCACGCCGTGGAACTCCGAGGAACC
>JAXDJK010000046.1:0-2970 GCA_034665665.1 Acidobacteriota bacterium | reverse complement strand
ACGTCGATGAAGGCCAGCGCCTTCTTCTCCTCGACCATGGCGGAGAGCAGCGTGTGACTGATCATCAGCTCCGAGGAGTCGGAGCTGTCCTGCCTGCGCACTTCGACCTTGGTGAACGACTTGCCGTCCGGCCCGATCAGGGCGATGGCGGCGCGTGACGGGTGCAGGTGCTCCATGACCCGGTCGACGATGAAGCCGAAAAGCTCCTCCATCGGCCGGTCTTCGATCAGCTCGCGGGCGAGCATGGTCAACGTGTGCAGCCGCGCCACGTCCTGCGCCTCGGGATGATCCGAGATGTCGTGGAGGGGGATGGCGATGGTGGGGCTGGCCGTCGTCTCGGCGACGGCGAACATGCGGTCGGTGTGGTGGTGCTCGGAGGCTTCGAAGACGATCTCGGTGTCGCCGAGGCGGATGCGGTCGCCGGTCTTGAGCGGGTGATCGCACTCCATCCGGGAGCCGTTGATGTAGGTGCCGTTGGCGCTGCCGAGGTCCTTCAGGATCCACGAGCCGTTCACGGCCACGATCTCGGCGTGCTTGCGCGAGAGGTAGCGGTCCTTGATCGGAATGGCGCAGTCGGAGGCGCGGCCGATGGACACGGCGGCGCCCTGCAGCGGATGCCGGGCGGGCGAGAAAAGCGGTGAGTAGACGGTGACTTCCGCGCGCGGCGGGACGGGTTCCATGCGAAGCTCCGTGGGACTGATCGGCGAATTGTAACAGGCGTGTTAGCGTACGCCGCCGTGTCCGCCGACTACTTCCTGGAGATCGAATCGCACTTTGCCACGCGTCGCGGGACGCCGTTCATCCTCTCGGCCAAGGACTGGGTGCTGATGAAGAAGTGGCACGAGGAAGGGGTGCCGCTGCCGGTGGTGCTGGAGGCGATCGACAGCGTCTTCGACAAGAACGAGACTGCCACCGGCCGGAAGAAGGCCATCAACAGTCTCTCGTACTGCCGCCACGCGGTGAAGGAGCTGTGGGACGAGCGCCGCGAACTGCACGTCGGCGGCGAGGGTCAGGCACCGGAGGCGGGAGCGGAGCCGCTGCTGGAAGCGCTGGCCGTCGATCTCGAGGCGTCTGAGGCGCCTGCTGCGGTGGTCGCTACCTTCGCGGTGCGCGTGCGGGGGCTGGCGGCGGAGAAGACGATCCCGCGCATCGAGGAGCAGCTGATCGATCTCGAGGCGGAGCTGTTCGCCGCGGTTTTCGCGGCGCTGCCGGGTTCCGAGATGGACGCGGTACGGGCCGGTGTCGTCCGCGCGCTGGGGGACACGTCGCGGCTGGATGAGAAGACGCGGGTGCGCACGGAGGAGGCGAACCTGCGCCGGATCGTGCGCGACCGGTTTGGGTTGCCGCGGTTGACGTTGTTCCGGTGATTCCTCCTCCAACTGTTCTCCGTCCCACTCTGTGTCTCTGTGTCTCTGTGGTTAGTCCCCCCGTGTTTTAAGGCACAAAGGCACGGGGGACTAACCACAGAGACACAGAGACACAGAGTGGGACGGAGAGATGATTTATTGGAGTGCGTTGGCTATCGGTTCCAGCAGCCTGGCGGCGGTTCTACCGCTGACGAGCGCGTTGGGATCCGTTCCGGTGAGCGGGTCGGGGACACCGCAGGCGGCGAGGACGCGGTCCACGGCGATGCCGCGGGCGCAGGGGGCGGCGCGGAGTTGGAGCACTCTCGCGAGGAGCCGCGAGAGCCGTTCGGCGGTGACCTGGCGGTGGGGGCCGACGCGGCGGGTGACGGGGTCGACGTCGTAGAGGCCGAGGGCGATGGCGCGGATCATTTCTTCACGGCCGGAAACGTCGGCGACGTCGATGGCGATCGGGGGGCTGTTCAGGTTCTGGGCGAAGCGGATGGAGGGGACCTTCCAGTAGAGCAGGACGGCCAGCTCGGCGCGGGTGAGCGCTTCGCTCTCCAGGGCCTGGCGGAAGTGCGAGGGCATGTTCTGCGCGCTCCACTCCTCTTTGATCTCCTCGAGGCGGGTGTTGTAGCGCGGGTCCCTGGTGCGGCGGGCCAGGCGGTCGTAACGGACGATCGCTTCCTGGTAACGCCCGCGTCCCGTGTCGATCTCGGCGAGCATTTCCTGCACCTCGGGGCGATCGACGTCGGCGCCGTTGAGGAGGGGATCGAGGGCTCGCCGTGCTTCCTCCCACTGCTTCTGCGCCACCAGCTTCTGGCCGAGCAGGAGACGCGCTTCGTTCGCGCCGGCGTTGAGCGTCAGCGCTTCGCGAAGCAGGCGGATGGCTTCCGCCGGCGCAGCGGTCTGCGCGGACGCAAACAGCTCGCCGTAGAGGGTGGCTCCGAGCTCGCGCAGACGTTCGGTGGCCGACGCCGGAGCGTCCGTCAACGTGACCACATCGCGATACAGCTCGTACGCGCGGCGGGTGTTCCGCTGCCGTGTGGCGATCTCCGCTTCGTACACGCGGGCGGCGAGGTAATTGCGGTCCGCCGCCAGGACTTCTGCCACGTTGGCCTGGGCTTCGTCGTATCGATCGGCGCGGATGTCGACAGCGGCGAGTGCGAGCCGCGCCGGCAGGTACTCGGGATTGGTGCGGAGGATGTCGGCGAGCCGGGTCCGCGCCTCGGGCTCGTTGCCGGAGAGCGCCCACCGCCAGGCCGTGTCGAACTTCTTCTCGAGCTGCGGATCGGGAGCGCCATCGTGGAAGCCGGCGCGGGGATCGACGAGGTACGGATCGCGGCTTTCGGGCGCCATCACGGGCGCCGGTTTATCGACAGTGGTACAGCTCGCGGCGAGGAGCGCTGCCGCCAGCACCAGAAGGATCGTCCGTTTCGTCAAGTCGCAACCTCGATGAGCCGCAGCGCGGCCGCCAGTGTTTCGTCCATTGGTTCTGCGTCGAGCCAGTGCACATTCCGCTCCGACCTCAACCAGGTGCGCTGTCTCTTTGCGTACGCCCGGGTGCGGCGCTTCGTCTCGGCGATGGCCGCGGGCAACGCCAGCTCGCCGCGCACGATGGCCG
>JAXDJK010000045.1:0-5636 GCA_034665665.1 Acidobacteriota bacterium | reverse complement strand
GGGGAGGTCAGCGTGACTTCGGGCGGCGGAGGCAGCACGCACGAGAGGTCGGCCGGATTGACGCGCAACCCATCCGTGGCCGTGTCCGTGCAATCCGTCTCCAGGTTCGTGAAGATGACGTCGACGTCGAGCGGGACCTGCCGCTCACCCGTCACACCGCCCTGGATGCACGCTTCCGTCTCGAATGTGAAGTTGAGCGGGACGGCTACGCTGAACACCGTCGTTCCGTCAGCATTGGCGATCGCGGAGGAGGGGAACGCCGTCTTCGTACCGAACTGGAACTTGTTTGCGCCAGGAGGCGCATTCAGGACCGTGACCTGAACCGTACCGCCCGCCGCGATGGTCTGCGGGTTGATGCCGATGATGGTCGGTTTCTGTGCGACGTAGGTGAAATCGGGACCGGTCGCACCATCGCCATTCTCGATATTGACCACTTCGATCGGGCCGGTGACGTCCGCGCAACCGACGATACGGACCGCGCTCGTGATCGCGATGATCCGTGTGCCGGACACGAAGATCGGCTGCGCTCCGACACCACCGATGACCACAGCCACCGGATCGTCGAAGCCGCTTCCGTCGATGGTCACCCGCGTACCGCCGGACGAAGGTCCGATGGTCGGACCCGCCGCGGTGATGACCGCTTTGGGGGCGTAACGGAACGCTCCGGTGGACGTCGCTCGCGTGGCGGAGTTGATGTTCACTACCGTGACGTCGACCGGGCCGGTAACGGCGCCGGAACCGTCGGCCGACGTATCGCGGCCCGGGGGTGCCAGAACGATGATCTGATCGAATTTCACATCGATCACGCGCGCTTCGGCCGAGCCGAAGAGCACCTGCACCGGCGCCTGGAATCCATCGCCAAAGAGGGTCACGCGCGTACCGCCGTTGATCGGGCCCGAGTTCGGGCTGGCGGTGGTGATACGCGGCGTGAGCACATCCGCCCGGAAGATGAACGGCGCTGGGGCCGTGATACTCCGTTCGGTGGCCGTACCTGCCTCGGTGATGACCGTGACCTGCGATTCGAGCTGCTGCCCGGCACCGAGGTCCACGGACGGCGTGATCACTTCGATCACAGTCGGGGAGACCGACACCACGAACGCCTCTTTCGGCGTCGCGCCGCCCGTGTTGAACAGCACACGGACCGGCGTCTTGAAGTTCGTACCGTTGATCCGGATGACCTCACCGCCGGCCGGGCGGCCGAGGGCGGGAGAAACGGAGGTGATGGTCGGGGCGGTGCTCGGCTGCGGCTCCTCGGTGGGACGCGCGCGGAACGTCACGCCGACCGTACGGCTGACGTTGTTCACCGTTACCCGGACCGTGGCCGCGCCCACCGTGCTGGAGGTCAGCGTGACCGTGGCCACGCCATTGGTGGTCGTACGGATGGTCGACGGCGCCTCGGCGTCCGTGAAGAGCCCCAGGCTGGTCTGGAACTCGACCGCCGTGCCGTTCGGCACCGGCTGGCCGTTGTTCGTGACCGTGGCCGTGATGATCGTCGTCGAATCGACCAGCGGGGTGGCGTTCGAGCTCGTCACCGTCACGGTGACGCCCGTAGGCGGCGGCGACCCTCCCGGAGGATTCCCGGTGCCCGGATTCGGCGCCGTCGGCGAATCACCTTTACACGCTGCGAAAACGAACATGATCGCCAGTAACGCGAGCCACTGTTTCCGCTGTCTGAATGTCTTCATGTCAACCCCCGTCACCGAGTCTCACACCCATAGCACACGAAACCGTCCGCCGAAGCAGACCTCAGACACAGCCGCCGCAATCGAAGCAGAAGTCGATCGGAAAGCGCGTCGCACCATACACGTCGTCCCCGGCCAGCGTCTCACCGAAGACCTCGACGATCACATCCATCTGCACCACCGGCCGGCCTGTGTCCGGGTCGCGGCCGCCGTTGTTCGGAAACAACGCGGCGAACGGCGACTGCGAGAAGGCATCCGGCTGCAGGATCAGAAACGTCGTCACAGCCGTTGGGCTGCCGCCGACTTCGAGAAGCGTGTCCATCGAGCGGACGAACGAGGCCGGCACGAGGCGGCCGCCATCCGTGCGCTGGTACGAAACGCGGTAGCGGGTGGCCCGCACCTGCGTGAACGGTCCGGAAACGGTCTCGTTCTTGGCGATGACCTGCAGTTGGATCGTCCCGAGCGACGCGTCGCAGCCAGTGCCGCCGATCAGATCCACCTGGGAAACGTTCTGTGTGTTGGTCACGATCAGCGTGACCGGAGCCGCACTGTTGTTCAGCTCACTGCTGCAGCTCAAGCCGAGCATTGCCGTCATTGCGACGGTCACGGCGATCAGTTTCTTTTTCATATCCATGACTCCCCCTCCCCTCGTCATCCTCTCACGATCCGTGGCGTGATGAAGATGAGGAGCTCGTCGTGGCTCGTGACGACGTTATGCGACTTGAACAGGTTACCGATGATCGGGATCTGATGGACGAACGGGAGCCGGGTCTGCGCATCGTTGTCCTTGGTCTGGAAGATACCGGCAATGACCGCCGTACCGCCATCCCGAACCATCAGGCGCGTGCGGGCCTGGCGGGTGGTTAGCGGCGTACCAGCCGCACCTTCGATCGTCAGACCGATGGCCGGCTCGTTCTTCTGTACCTGGATATCCATGATGACCGTGCCGGCCTCGGTGATCTGCGGCGTGACCGTCAGGCGCAGCGTCGCGTCGAGGTACTGCACGGTGGTCGTGAAGTTGATCCGCGTCTGATACGGGATCTGGAAGCCGCTCTGGATCTCCGCGGCCTGATTGTCCTGCGTGGTGACACGCGGCGCGGACACGACGCGGACGTAGCCCTGCGCCTCGGCCGCATGCAGTGCGAAGTCGAGCGAGAACGTCCCCAGGACGTCCGAAAGGCTGATCCCGATCACCTCACCAGCACCGCCGGTGAATGAGAATGGACCGCCCGAGAAATCGACGCGGTTCGGGAACACCAAACCGGTGCCGGTGCCCAGCGCCGGATCCAGCACGCCACCGAAGTCCCAGCTGAAGCCGTACGCCTGCGAGAACGTCCGCGAGCTTTCCACGATCCGCGCTTCGATCACGACCTGCCGCGTCGGCACGTCGATGGTCGTGATCAGGTTCTGCATCGTCTGCAGGTACTGCGGGATCTCGCTGATGATCAGCTGATTGGTGCGGGTGTCGACGATGATCCGGGCCCGCGGCGAGGCGATCTCGCGGAGCAAACCCTGCACGTCCTGGGCGCGGGCGTACGAGAGCTTATAGCTGAGCGTCGTCAGCGGCACGTTGAGCCGGTCTTCTTCGACCAGCCGGCGCGAGGCCGCCGTCTCCGCGGCGATGCGCTCGATCGTACCGATGCGCATCACGTTGCCTTCCAGCAGGAAGGTCAGGTTGTTCTGGCGCAGGATGATGTCGAGGGCCTGATCCCACGGCACGTCGGCAAAGTCGACCGTGACCGTGCCGTTCACACCGGGATCGATGGCGATGTTCAGCCCCGTCAGCTCGGCGAAGGTCCGGATGACTTCTTTGACGTCCGCACCATTGAGCTTGAGGGAGATCGGCTCGCCGTTGAACTGGCGGGGGCCCGAGCTGAGCGTGCGCGTGCCCGCCACGGCCCGTGCAGCCGCATTCGACTGTACCTGCGCCGGCGAGGCTTCGCTGAACACGTCCTCGGGTGAGGCGGAGAGCTGCTGCGGCGGCGCCTGGTCGACGGCCGAGTTGATCACCGGCCGTGCGCCCTTCGATGCCGGTTCCGGCATCTTCCACGCCGCTTCCGGCGCGATGGCCGGAACCTGGGAGGCAATGTCGTTCGAGGCCATCGTCGCGGCCGGCTTCGGCTGCGACTTCGTGCGCGGCGCCACCGGTGCCGACGGAGCCGGCTCGGCACGCTCGGTGACCGTCATCGTCGCTGCCGGCGTGACCGGTGCCGGAACCTGCGGCGGCGGTTCGTATGCCGCAACGTTCTGGGCCGGGCGCGATGCAGCCGGCCGCGCGGCCATGGCCGTGCCGCCGAATGCCACGCGGAGCTCGTCGCCCGCGTTGTCGATCGTGTACTCCGCCTTCTTCGCGAGGTCGATGACCACGCGAGCAACCGGCGGAGCGGTCTTGAACTGGCCGACCCGGACGCGCTTGACCACGCCGTCGTCGACCGTGACCGAATCCTTCTTGACCGCGTTCTTCACACCCTCGAGATCGATCACGAGACGTGACGGGCTCTCCAGACGGAAGGCCTTGTACGAGAGGGCGCCATCACCGGAGATGCGCACCTGAACGTTACCGTTGTCACTCGTAGCGTCGATGCGGCGAACCGTCTTGGCCCGCGGGAGCGGAATCTCTTCCGCGACGGCGAGCGGCTCGGAAACTGTTTCGCTGGCGGGTCCGGTCAGGTGCTCTACCGTCGGTTCCGGCAGCAACTGCTCGACCACAGGCTCCGGCTCAGGAAGGGCCGGGACCGCGGCCGCGGTCTGGATCGGCACGGCCGTGGCCGGGATCGTCACCGTCAGCGCCTTGTCGGTCGCCGAGATTTCCGGGGCCAGCGAGTCGGACAGGCGGAACGTCACCCGCGTCAGGCGGCTGCCCATCTCCACGACGTCTTCCGCGGCAATCGATACCACCGCCGGAGGCAGCGTGGACGGGATCGCGAGCGCGCCGTCGCGGCTCGTCGAAGTGAGGTCGATGATGAACACGCCCGGCGACGGGCTGTACGAGGTGTACGCGGGGGCGCCGGTGGTGCGGAGAAACACGCGCGAGCCCTCGACCTCGACTGCCGTCAGCATCAGGGCGCTCTGCGCGGGAGCCGTTTCCGACGGCTTCTGCGCCTTGCGCGATCCGAACAGTCCGGCGTGCGCGGAGCCTGCGCCCACCACCAGCATGCTCGCAATCAGCAGGAATCGCCTGGCTCTTGTCATACTTCTCACCTTCACCATCTCGCCCTCCACTCGCAGCCCTGACTCCATCCGTCGCCCGCCCGTTCAGCGCTTCTCATTCGCCGGCGTCAGATCCTTCACGACTTCGCGGTATCGCTCGATGCGAGTCGGATCGTTCACTTCCTGTCGGAACACCACCGAAGTCGGTGTCAACCGAATGATTTCGCCGTCCAGGACCTTGTCGCCTGCGCGGATCAGATAGCCTTTGTTATCGGGGCCATTCACCATCGCCGCCAGACCCTGGCGCGTGCGGAAAATACCCTGCAGCTTCAACTCGTCGATCATGAAGCCGGGGACGCCCGGCGGACGCTGGCCCGCCTCCAGCTTCGGCGCGGGACCGATCAGCGACCGGAACGGATCGCGGCGCCCTTGCGGGTCGTAGCGATACGTATCCGTGGTGGTCGGCTCTTCGAGGATCTCCTCGAGCGATTTCTGCACGTCCGAGCTGGTCGTCGTCGAGGACGTCTCGGTCGGCTTCGTGCCGCTGCCGGCCGGGGGCGTCTGCGCCACGGTCGCCACCGCGGCGGCGACGATCGTGAGCGAGAGCAGGAAATTGGTTTTCTTCATCACGTCCGCCCTAAGCTCCACCCGGCTTCTTGCTGTCTTTCTTCGTGTCCGCGGACTCGGTCGGCTCGGTGTAGACGAACGTCTTCGCCGTGAACGTCGCGGAGATGGTCTTCTGCTCCTGGCCGGGGAGAGCGGAGATGCTGATGTTCTCGACATTCATGATGCGCGAGAAGTTGC
>JAXDJK010000044.1:0-3696 GCA_034665665.1 Acidobacteriota bacterium | reverse complement strand
CAGTGAAATGAACTCGCAGGAAAGCGTGAACATCATCCGCACCGATAAGGCCCCGAAGCCCGTCGGCCCGTATCCGCATGCCCGCCGTGTGGGCGACTTCCTCTTCCTTTCCGGCATTGGTCCGCGGAAGCCGGTCACGGGCGAGATCCCGGGCATCGTGCGCGACGCCGCGGGCAGCGTGATCGATCACGACATCGAAGTGCAGACCCGCGCGTGCATCGAGAACGTGAAGACCATCCTCGAGGAATCGGGCAGCTCGATCGAGAAGGTGCTGGACGTCACGGTCTACCTGACCGACATGCGGCGCGACTTCGACCGGTTCAACAAGGTGTACGCCGAGTATTTCGGAAACGTGCAGCCGACGCGCACGACGGTGGGCGTCGATTCGCTCCCGACGCCGATCTCTGTCGAGCTGAAGGTGATCGCCTCGACGTAGGCGCCACGCTCAAACGGGCAGCGGCTTGCGGTCGGTGAGGAAGCGCGCGATCTGGTCGGCGGGCAGGGGCACGCTGAAGAGGAAACCCTGGATCACGTCGCAGTGCTGGCGTTCGAGGAACTCGAGCTGGGCCTCCGTCTCCACCCCTTCGGCCACGACTTCCAGGTGAAGGCTGTGCGCCATGGCGATGACGCCGCTGACGATGGCGGCGTCGCTCGGGTCGGTGGTGACGTCGTTGATGAACGCGGCGTCGAGCTTGAGCGTGTCGATCGGAAAACGCTTCAGGTAGCTCAGCGAGGAGTAGCCGGTGCCGAAATCGTCCATGGCGATGCGCACGCCGAGGGCCTTCAGCTCGCGCAGCGTGTAGATCGTGTTCTCCGCGTTCTGCATGGCGTTGCTCTCGGTGATCTCGAGCTGCAGCCGCCACGGTTCGATGCCGGTCTCGTCGATCGCTTCGCGCACCTGTTGGACGAAATCCGATTGCTGGAACTGCCGGGCTGACAGGTTGACCGAGACGATCAGCTCATCGTGATGGCGGTCCCACAGGCGGACCTGCCGGCAGGCGGTGCGCAGCACCCACTGGCCGATCGGCAGGATCAGCCCGGACATCTCGGCGACGGAGATGAAATGCGCCGGCGCAAGGAGGCCGAGCTCCGGGTGATTCCAGCGGATCAGCGCCTCGACGCCGGTGATGGTCCGCGTCTTCGTATCGACGAGCGGCTGGTAAAAAAGCACCAGCTCCTGGTGACTGAGCGCCTTGCGCAGCATGTTCTCCAGCGCCAGGCGCTCGAGCGCACGGGCGTTCATGGCCGGCGCGTACAGCTGGTAGTTGTCGCGGCCCTGCTCCTTGGCGCGGTACATGGCCGTATCGGCATTACGGACGAGGGTTTCGGGATCGAGACCATCCTCGGGGAAGAGGCTGATGCCGATGCTGGTGGTGACGAAGAGCTCGTGCTCGTGAATGAGAAACGGGATCTTCAGCGTCTCGATGATCTTCTGGGCGATCTTGGCGGCGTCTTCGATGTGGTCGACGCGCGGGATGAGCAGCGTGAACTCGTCGCCGCCGAAGCACGCCACGGTGTCGCCTTCGCGCACGCAGCGCCGGATGCGCTCGGCGACCGATTTGAGGAGCGAGTCGCCCAGCGTGTGCCCGAGGGAATCGTTGATGTCCTTGAAGCGGTCGAGATCGAGGAACAGCACGGCCAGCTTGGCTTCATTGCGGTGCGCCTGGGCGATGGCGACGATGAGGCGGTCGACGAAGAGCGGCCGGTTGGGGAGGCCGGTCAGCGCGTCGTGATAGGCGAGATGCTCGATCTCGAGGGCCGCCAGCTCGGCAGCTTCGCGCTCGTCCTCGAGGAGTGACGCGACCATGCCTACGCCCATGAGTGTCTGCAGCAACAGGTCGATCAGGCCGAGGTAGATCGCAAAGTGGTCCCGATGCCCCACGGCGGCCCAGCCGCTGGAGAGGACGATGTAGTTCACCTCGACGATGGCCGATGCCGCGAAGGCCGCGGAGAGGAGGGTGAAGCCGATGCCTTCGCGGCGGTCGCGAGTGCGCCACAGTGCAACGGCGCAGCCGGTGAAGAGGACCACGGTGACACCGGAGCGGATGGCGACGCGAACGATGTACTGCCATAGCGCCGGGACGTCCGAGCCGAGGAAGAGCAACGCGCAGACGAGGGCAACCACGGCCGCGGCGGCGAGGATCCGTTTGGCCTCGGCCATCCGCACCGGGCGGCGCCGTACCACTTCGTAGACGCCGAACGCGAGCCACGCCAATTGCAGCCAGCCGGCCACACCGCCGGCGACGCTGAGCGTGATCCGCAGTGGATGTCGCGGGGTGAACGCCGTCCATTGCTCGGCGAACATCCAAACGGTGGCGGTGAGGTGATGGATCGCGAGCGCCGTCCAGCCGAACGTCCAATGCAGCAGGTACGACTTACGGTATTCGCCGTAGAAGCCGAACAGCAGGACCGCCATTACAGCGGCGCCCACAAGCTGCGCGCTGAACGTGGCAGCGATGGCGATACTCAAATCGGGCATTGGGGCTCGGTGAGACAGGACCGGACAGCGGATTGTGCCGTGCCATTGTCCGGAATGCAAAACTGCGGAAAATCCGACTCAGGCTATAAGGGACGTATACGCGTCTAGAAGACGGGCCGCCGCGCGCAGGTAGCTGAATTCCTGAGCGCGTTGGGCGACACTGGTGCGCAGGCTTGCGACCTCTGAACGTTTCAGTGCGCGTGCGGCGACGGCGGCCAGATCCTCGGGGCGCGTAGTGGGGGCGATCAGCTCCGTGGCGAGCTCGCCGAGCAGTGCGGCCACGCCGTCGATCGGAAACGTCGCCGGAGGCACGCCGCACCCCATCGCTTCGAGCACGGCGCGATGGCCTTCATCCGATCCGCGCGCGGTGAAGAGGAGCAGGTCCGACGCGCGGTAGTGCTCGGCGAGATCGTCCTCGTGGTAGCCGGCCCAGAGGACGGAATCGCGAATGCCGAGCGACGCCGCATGCGCTTCGAGCGCCGGACGGTGCTCGCCGTGGCCGATGATCATCAGGCGCGCGGCTGGTACCAGGGGGCGCAAGGCCGCGAACGTCTGCAGCGCTTCTTCGAAACCGCGGTCCTTCGACAGCTTGCCGATCACCGTCACCAGCTTCGTCGACGCGTCGATGCCGTACTGCGCGCGCACGTCGGCACCGGCCGGCGTGAACTGCCGGGTGTCGAGCGGAGGCGGCGTGAAGACCGCGGGACGCCCGGTGATGGCGCGCGAGGCGGCAAACGTATCGTTGACGACGCACAAGAGATCCGTGCGGCTGACGAGCGACCGGGTGAACGGATCGGTGCGAAGGACCCGGCGCGCGTGGAACGTCCTGGCCACTTTGATTCTGTGCGGCCGCGCCGCGAAACGGGCCAGCCAGTGGTCGTACGTGAGGTGGGCATGGATGACCTCGAACCCGTGCAGGTGGATCATCCGGTCGAGCGCGTTGATGCTGCGGCGGAACGCGAGCGGGTTCTGTGCTTTCTCGATGATCGGGTGGGCGAAGTCGAGGTGGGCAAGCTTCGCCTGAAGCTTGTAGCCGCCGACGTAGGCGTAGTGCGCGTCGATGCCGGCGGCGCGCAACGCCTCCACTTCCGCGAAGGCCGGCGCTGCCGCGCCCGTCCACCGATTGCCGGCGGCGAGGTGAAGGATTCTCATCAGTTAGGCGATGGTATAGTCCGCGAGATCATGGCCGTCGACCAGGAATTGCTCGAGATTCTAGC
>JAXDJK010000043.1:0-4079 GCA_034665665.1 Acidobacteriota bacterium | reverse complement strand
TGGTCACGGGGTTTTCCAAAGTACGTACGGATTCGATCCATGAATGTCTGCGCCGCGGCTTTTACACGGCACAAGACGGTCATTGCGAACAGTTCGCCGCCGACCTTAACGTCCGCGCGCTGGTAATGTTCGCCACGCACATTCGAGCCGATGTCGACGACTTTCATCTCCTCCCGCAGGGCGTTGCCGGAAAAGAGAGTCTCCAGCCCCTCGACATAGCGGAGAGGTAGCTTCGAGTCACGGTTCGCATTCTCGAATGATTTCTCTAGCGCAGCGCGACGATTGGCCTGCAGAGCGGTCGAATCGATATATACGGGACCGGTGGCGCCGGCGTGACTTCGCGCAACCGTGGCGAGGATGTCCGCCGCGTCGTTGCTGCGCACCGGCTGCCCCCCGGCGATCTCGGCTACGAGCGTACTGCGGTCCATGCGAATGTTCACGACCGTCGCGTTGGGAATTGGATGGGGCGTTATGGCGGCAGACGCGATCCCCGTGAAGAGCTCCTTACAGGTGATGCGCCTCCCCTGAGGCGTTTCACCCGTGACCCGAGTGCCGAAAAGCAACAGCGCGAATATGAAAGCAGAAATGATCCGACCAGTCGATCGCATTACCCTCGCTCCTCTCAGTCATCCACCGAAATGCCCGCGCGCTGCTGCGCGAGCTTCAGAACCTGGTCCGGAATGGGCAAATTTTTAATCCATCGATCGGGGGAGCTAATGAACTTTCCATCCTTCACGTCGAAGTAAGTCGGGAAGGAACGGTCATCCGTTTCTTTCGGGAGAAAGTAGGGATCGCCAAGCTCGGGCTGGAGGAAATGCGGATCGTAGATGCGCGGATCGCCGGATTCCTTTTTCCGCTCGGCGACCCATCTCGCCACCGTTTCCTCGTCAAGATTCTTTTCCGCACCTTCTTCGCGCGCTCTCTTCTCGACCGTCGGCCACTCACTGTTCTCGAAGATCATGTGAATGCGGAACCCTTTGAGGAAGGGCTTCAGAGTGGAGCTCATGACGGTGCGGCGCCAATCGTCCGAGAAGTGGCACCAGCTCGCTACCAGGACGAGCGCCTCGCGTTCGCTCACCTCGATGGAGGCCGGCCGCCCGGCAGCGTCGACTGCATCGAAGCGTACCGTTCGCGCGTGCTCCTCGGCCGCTTTGGCGGCCCGCTGCAACTGTTCGTATTCGGTCGAAGGTCGCGTGAGAGCCTCCATTATCGAACGCGGTTTCGGCCTCGGTGGCGGCTCCGGTGTCTCGGCCAGAACGTTCTTCACGGCCTCCACGCCGGCAGGACCGATGCGGCCGAGGGCGATGCCGAATTCGTCGGCCGGATTCTTAGGATTGCGGCTGCCCGTGACGAGAGCCGGAATGGCCGACTCGGCGAGCTTTCCATACCATCCCAATCCTCTCGCAGCCTCACGGCGGACATCGGTCGAGGAGTCTTCCAGCGCCGCCATGAGCGCTTTCATCGCCTCTGGATCGTCATGAGTGACATACCGCAGAGTCTCCACCGCGGAAAAGCGAACGCTCTTGTTGGTGTCCCGCGTTAGGCGAATAATGTCGGGAAGAATCGGAGCGGCGTCGGGACCATACGCTCCGATCGTTTGCAGGCTCTCTGCGCGAACGTGCCCGTCGGGATCGGCCAGAGTCGCGACGAGCACGTCGAAGTCCGCCTGTGCGACAGGAGCAGCCGATTGAATGGACTCGAGAGCCGCGAGGCGAATCGCCGGCGACGGCTCAGCCAGGAGGTGGTAGAGCGCGCCGACCGCCGCAGCATCAGAATGATCCTTCTCGCTGTCCTCTGATTCGGGCGGTGTACTGGCCCACCCTTTTAGAAGCTGGCCGAGCGTCTCCGCGACGGCGAGCCGTGTTCGCGCGTCCGCACTTCCCGCAACAGCGATGAGCGCCGGTGTCGTGTCCGTCAGCGGAAACGCTCCACCGAGCGCTGCGATCGCCTTGAGCGCCGCTAGCCGGACCGCGGACACAGGATCCTTCACCGCCTCCGACAACGCCGCGACAGTATCCGCATCCGCCGCTTCATGCAGTTTCGCGAGCGCTTCGGCGGCCTTCTCACGCACCGCGGGTGACACGTCGTGCAGCGCGACCTCGAGTGCCGGCACGACTTCCTCGGACGCATGCTCGTCGGAAAGGTTGTCTGCGACGTCCAGCCGAACGCTGAGCGTCTCGTCACTGAGCATTTCGGAGAGACGGCCCCATGCCATCTCGGCTGTCGCGGGTGACCCATCCTCGCCGCTGCTCGCCTTCGCCATCTTGGCCAGAGCGGGCACCGCGTTGCGTCGCACGTCTTCATCCGGATCGCGGGAGAGCCGTAGGAGCGCAGCGCCGACCCGCGTGTCGAGCAATACGTCATGGCCCGCCGCCGCGAATGCGCGCGAGGCGGAGTTCCGAACGCCGGTCTGCGAATCGCTCGCTGCGGCGATGAGTGCGACCACAGCCTTCGGAATCTCGTCGGCCGGCAGCGGCGGATCGTCCTCGTCCCCCTCGGACCCGATAATCTGTCCGATTGAAACGACGGCGTACTGGCGCGTCGACGGATCCACTGAGCCAGCCGCGGCGATGAGCTGCGGCAACGCCTTCACAGCCGCACGCCCGACCTCGCCCGCGGCAGTCATGGCTGAATGCATTACGGACGCCTCGCCGTCGCCGATTGCTTTCACGATGGCGGGAGACTGCGGCGCCGCTTTCCATGTGCACACCGCCAGAGCATCGAGCGCGCGAGCACGCACGCTTCTGCTGCGATCGGCGGTCGCGACTCCAAGCGCCTGCATCACCGTAGCAGTACACGGCGCGATCGCGGTCAGCGTATCCGCTGCCCAATAGCGCGTATCGGGATCGGCGTCGGTAAGCCTCGCGGCAACATCGTCCCCGTAGTCGGAGGCTTCTGTCCCGAATGCCGCAAGTCGCTTGAGTGCGGCTTGTCGGCTCGCGGGATCGGGATCGGTCATCGCTGGCCGGACCCACGAAAAATCGGCGCCCCGCGCGGCTAAGGGCAGGACACACGAGGCAAAGAGTAGTGCGCCTCGAACCAGCAGACGTCTCATGAAATCCTCCTCGTTGTAAGGAGGGACGCGGCTGCGAATTTTCCTACTCGCTACTCCTGAATCACCTTACGGACAAGGTACACGGCGATCGACAGCGTGACTCACAGGCCGGTGCACTGCGCCTCAACTGATTCGTTCTTAGGGACTTATTCGACACGGTGTTGATCGATCTCTCTGAAGACCCGCGACCTCCGGCCTGTCACGCCGGAGGCCGCGGGTCGCCTGCGCGCCTGCCTCAATCCGGATGCGTGTGATCGTGTTTCTTGAGCGTGGCTGGTCGGACGCTTTTCGTCGGATCGGGATCCGGCTCCGACACGGTGATGCGGGCGCGGGTGCGTTTGCCGCCGTAGGAGCCTTCGATAATCACGGTCTGCGAGGCTTCGTGGACGTGGAAGACGGTGATGGGGAAGGTCACTTCGGTCTTGCCGGCGGGACGGTGACGGAGGCTGGGACCTTGGCGACGCGGGCCAGATCGCTGCCGAGATAGATGACGGTGCCGTTCGCAGGCGCTCGGCCGGTTGGGCGCACCACGCCTTTAGCCTGCTGGAGGTTTACGACCTGGGCGTGGTGCTGCCGAAGCCGACCGCCACGAGCTGGGTGAATTCGAGCTTGTTCAGATCGACGGCCGCGCCGAAGCACTGCGAGCTGCACGACCCTCCGGCCGGCCCGGCCGGCTGCAGACAGGGAGCCACGTTTTCCACGCCGTCCGTGAGCAGGAGGATGCCTTTGCGGTCGTTGTCGCCTGGCGCGGAGAAGCCCTGGCAGTCGCCGGGCGGGCAGAGCATGGCCCCGGCCTGCTGCAGTGCCGCGCCGATGCCGGTGCAGCCGCCCGGACCGCCGGAAGTGATGGCCGTCTTGGCGTTATCGAACGGGCTGCCGGGGTTGCGCAGGTTCGCGTCGACATTGGTCAGAGCCATGTTCACGGTGGCGGTATCGGAGTACGAGACGACGCCGATGCGATTGGGGATGCCGTCGCTGCGGCCGTTCTCGAGCAGGTCGCCGAAGAGGTCCATCGCCGCAACGG
>JAXDJK010000042.1:0-4512 GCA_034665665.1 Acidobacteriota bacterium | reverse complement strand
CACCGCGTCCTCGCCGAGATCTGCCGACATCGACTCGAAACGCTCCAGCACCTTTTCGACCTGCACCGGGTAGTAGGCGAAGAGCTCTGTGGCGGTATCGATCGCGGTCAGGCCGCCGCCGATGACGATGGCGGGGAGGCGCACCTGGAGGTTCGCCAGCGAGTTTTTCTTGAACGCGCCGGTGAGCTGCAGCGCCATCAGAAAGTCGGACGCCTGGCGCATGCCGCGCACGAGGTTGTTCTTCATGCGCACGAGAGTGGGCGTGCCAGCGCCGGCGGCGATGGCGATGTGGTCGAAGCCGAGCTGGTCGAACGCGTCTTCGATGGTCAGCGTGCCGCCGAAGCGCACGCCTCCGTACATGCGGAGGTTCTGCTTGCGCGCCAAGGCGATGCGCATGACTTTGAGGAAGTTCTTGTCCCAGCGCACGGTGATGCCGTACTCGGAGACGCCGCCGAAGCCGGCCAGCAGACGATCGTGCAGGTCTTCCCAGAGGATCTTCGCGTCACGGATCGGCTCATCCATGAACGCGCGATCGAGCGGCTCGAGCTTGAGGCCGTCGATGGCCACCACGCCGAAGCCTTCGTTGGCGAGGTAATGCGCGAGCGTGTAGCCGGCCGGCCCGAGGCCGACCACGAGCACGTTCTTGCCGTTGTAGGGCAGGGCGATGGGGCGGCGCACGTTGACGGGGTTCCAGACGGTGAGCAGCGAGTAGATCTCGAAGCCCCACGGCAGGAAGAGCACGTCGGTGAGCATGCCGGTCTCGATCTGGGGGATGTTGACCGGGTCCTGCTTCTGGAAGATGCAGGCGCGCATGCAGTCGTTGCAGATCCGGTGGCCGGTGCCCGGGCACATCGGATTGTCGATCATGACCACGGCCAGCGCGGCGATGGCGTCGCCGCCGGCGCGGAGCAGGTTCATCTCGCCGATCTTCTCGTCGAGCGGACAGCCGGTGAGCGGCATGCCCAGCGGGTTCGGCTTGTACGTGCCGGTCGGCTGAACGAACCCTTTGGAGCAGGAGTCTTTCTTCCGCTCGTGGCAGTAGATGCAGTAGTGCGCTTCGTCGGTGATCTCGCGCGGGGTCATGCGCGCGTCAGTGAGATGAAAGGCGTCGCGGCGGCGGAGGTGGTCGTGCTCGCCGCCGAAACGCAGTTCGTCCATCGGCTCGGTGGGCACGAGCTTGTCGAAGACGAGCGGACGCGGCAGCCGGAACGAGGTCCAGCCGTGCATGCGGCCTTCTTTCCAGGCCAGGGCGCACCATTCGACCAGGATGTCGCCGAGCTCCTGCACGGCCGCGGCTTCGCGGGCGATGGCTTCGGCGGAGACGAGGCGCTCGCGCTGGGTGATGGCGGGGCTGAAGGCGGCGGCGTCTTCGTGGCCGAGGTGCTCGCGGAGCTGGTCGAGCGCGGCCTGACCGTCGGCGGAGGGGGCGTACTCCTTGGCGCCGCGCGGGTAGTCTTTCTCGAGGTCGAGCAGGCGGTTGGCGGTGATGGCCAGGGCCAGTTCGGGGTCCTGCTCGTTCGTGGCGATGCTCTGGATGAGTACCTGCGCGGCGCGCTCGAGGGTGGCGCGGTCGCGGGTCACGTCCTTGATCTTGGCCACGCGCTTGGCCACGAACTCGCGCTTGAACCGGGCCACCTGCGAATCGCGCGCGGCGCGCCGTTCGAGCGTCTGCGTGGCGTGCTCGATGTTGAAGAGGCGCGTGAGGAACGCGCCGAGCTCGCGGCTGACCGCAATCAGCAGCGCCGATTCCTCCGGGGACGCAAGGCCGCCGCCGGGCGTGCCGGTCTGGGCGGCGTGGCGGTAGGCGTCGAAGCGCTGGAAGAGCGCGGGGTCGTGCTCTTCGACGAAGCGATCGAACGCCAGGGTCAGGTCTTTGCGGCGTTCGAAGGAGGAGAGGTCTTGCCAGGTGAAGTCAGCGATTCCGAGGTTCATGCGGTTGGGCGGATGTTATCAGGCCCGGTTGTAGTACGCGCGTCGCCCGAAAACGCCCGACCAGCTTGTCATCCCGAGCGTAGCGAGGGACCTGTGTGGGTGGGGCGCGGGGAGTGTGGCATGTGCATCGAGCCCCACCCGCACAGGTCCCTCGCTACGCTCGGGATGACAGTTTGGTGGCAGCCCACGATAGGGCAAGTGTGGCGATCACCAGCAGCGCGATTCCGTTGATCGCCAGATCCGTGCGGTGATTGTGCAGAAGCGTTCCGGCCGTCTGCAGGCAGATGGCCAGGAACACCGTCAGCGGCCAAGCCAGCGGGTTGCGGCCGAGGACGTGCTTGGCGATGAACCACGCCACCAGCCCCACGCCGACGGTGCGGAGGAGCATCAGCGGGACCTGCTCCGGCGTGGCGGAGGGATTCACGGTCAGCGCGGCCAGGGAGATGGCCATGATCAGCGCGGCGCGTTTGGGCAGCGAGGCGGCGTAGAGCGCGGCGGCGGCGGAGACGACGATGGCGGCCAGCAGGGCCTGCGCGCTCTCGAAGAGCGCGGGCAGCGGGGTCTGCACTTCGAGGGGAACGGAGAGTGAGACGACCGCGGCTTGGGGGAAGGCGCGCTCCAGCGCCTGCATGGCGCTGGCGGCGACGATGACGATGCCGAGGGCGGTTAGCGCGGACACCACGGCGGCGCGGCCGACACGCGCCCGTCCTTCACGCGTGAGCACGGCGAAAGCCTGCGGCACGGCCGCTTCGATGCCGGCCAGCGCCAGGAAGAGGATGCCGAGCTGCAGGGCGATGCGTTGCACGATGTCCGTGGCCAGACGCACCCGGAAGGTCTCCCAGGCGATGGACGTGGTGTAGCTGAACAGCATCGACTCGTAGCGGAGGAACACGCCGGCGATGGGGATGATCGCCAGCAGCATCGTCCACTTCAGGGCGCGGCGCCACGGCAGGCCGTGCGTGCGCGCCACCATGACCATACCGGCCACCACCAGGGCCAGGAGGGCGATCATGCCGAGCAGCTGGATGCCGAAGAAGACGATATTCAGCAGCGTCTGCGTGCCCGCTTCGCGGTAGACGCTGTCCGGGATCTTCACGTGCTTGGCGAACTGCGTGACCTCGGCACCGGCCACGCGCACGGTCACGCGGCGGAAGGCGCGGGCGACCAGCGGCGTGCGCTCCTCGAAGTGGAAGAGCCAGTCGCGGCGCCGCGGCTGCTGGAAGCTGAGCGCTTCGCGCAGCTCGAAGCTGCCGGCGTCAACGCCGTAGCTGGGGAAGGCTGCTTTGGCGATGGCCAGCGCCGCGGCCTGGTCCAGCGCGGCGCCTGGATTCTGCTCGTCCTGGTACTTGTGGTAGCCGACCACGCCGAGCGTACGCGGATCGAGCTCGACGAACAGCTCGTCCTTCTTCATCGGCGTGAAGAAGCGCACCGTGTACGTGGCCGCTTCGATCCGCTCGCGCCAGATGTGCAGCAGGCCGTCCATGGTCACGCCGTGCTGGAGGAGATAGTCGGCGGCGATGGAATCGAAGTCGCCTGGCGAGCCGCCTTCCTCGCGCGACGAGCTCGCGTCCCACGAGCGGAACCCTTCGTTCGGAATGGAGATGGTCCGCTGCGGCACCGGCTGTTTTGCGACATTGCGCACATGGGCCGTGGCCAGCGCCTTCGCCGCGGTGCCGTCGATCGGATAGTCGATGGCATCGTCCGGTGACGAAGGCTGCAACACCACGGCGATGGCGGCGGCAATCACCACGCCGGCGCAGAGCAGCACGCGTTTGCGGGTGACCATCGCCGGCGGCGGAAGCTCGCGGATCTCCTCGGGCTGCGCAACCTCCGGCTCCGGTTCGGGTGCCGCCGGCAGCGCGGCGTTGGTCAGCTCGTCATCGTCCAGGAAGCCGCGGTTGCGGATGTAGAGCGCGATCGAGGCCACCAGCGGGATCACGAAGAGCAGGCAGGCCGCGGCGGCCGTGGTCACGTAGTACGCGTTGCCGGAGCCGAGCAGCAGCGTGGCCGTGTAAACCGCGTCGACCGTGTAGTGCCAGATCAGCAGCGCCACCAGGCCGAAGCGGTCCATCAGCAGGCCCATGACGATGCCGACGATTCCCACCTCCACACCGCGAATCCAGAAGGGCTGGTTCGGGTACGTGGCGTGGCCGAAGCCCCAGATGAACGCGGCCAGCACGATCGCCGCGAGCCGCGAGTGCAGGAGCCGCTGCAACAGCGGGATCGAGAACGCGCGCGAGAGGAACTCCTCCGACAGCGCGGGGAAGAACCCGGCGAACAGCACCGCCGCCCAAGGAAGGGCCGTGTTCAGCAGCTCGTCGTACCGCACCTCGGCCGGCGACCATGCGCCGAACCGCGCCGCGACGAGGTAGAAGACGGTTTGGTAGGCGATGAACAGCGGCACCAGTGCGTAGCCGAGGATCAGCGAACGGAAGACCCGTTTCGACGTCAGCGCGCGCCGTGTCCAGAGCCGCGGAATGGCCAAGTGCTGCGGCAGGCGCTGGCGGTACAGCACCTCGCCCGCGCCGCAGACCACCACCAGCAGCATGGCCGTGCCGACGCTCTCCATGATCGCGCGCA
>JAXDJK010000041.1:0-3541 GCA_034665665.1 Acidobacteriota bacterium | reverse complement strand
CGACGACGAGATCACCCGCACCACCGCCGCCCCGTATGCCTCGAGCTTCGCATCGCCGATGCCGTAGACGCCGCGCAGCTCGTAGAGAGTGGTCGGCCGCAGCCGGGCCAGCTCGCGCAGGGTTTTGTCGCTGAAGACGACGTACGGCGGCACGCCGCGGGTCGAGGCTTCTTCGCGGCGCCAGGCGCGGAGGGCCTGGAAGAGATCGCGATCGTACTCGCCGGTGAATTCGACGGGAGCGGACGCGGCGCGGCGCTCGCGGGGGGCGCCGGGGTCTTTCTTGCGCACGGCGGGCTGGCGCAGGCGCACGTCGGCGAAGCCGCGCAGCACTTCGCGCGAGCGGGGCCCGAGGCGGAGGATCGGGTACTGGTCCTCCGTCTGGATCAGGAAGCCCTGGGTGATGAGCTGGTAGACCCACTCGCGGACGTCGTGTCGGGTGCTCCCCTTCAGCAGGCCGTAGGTGGAGAGCTGGTCGTGGCCGCGCTCGCGGATCTTGTCCAGCTCCTCGCCCCGCAGCACTGACACCACGTGGCCGACGCCCCACGACTCGCGCAGACGGTAGACACAGGAGACGATCTTCTGCGCCACCACCAGCGGCTCCGCCACTTCTTCGGTCTCGCCGAGGCAGATGTCGCAGGCGTGGCAGTTCTCGGGCTCGTAGGACTGGCCGAAGTACTCGACCAGCGCGCGGTGGCGGCACATCGCGCCGGCGCAGTAGCGATCGAGATCATTCAGGTGCCGGAGCTGCGATTCCGCATGCTGGGCGTCGGCGGCGCCGTTCTGCAGCATCTGCTTCCACGACATCAGGTCGGCGCCGGAGTAGAGCAGCACGCACTCCGCTTCCAGGCCGTCACGGCCGGCGCGGCCACTCTCCTGCTGGTAGTGTTCGACCGATTTCGGCATGGCCGTGTGCAGCACGTAGCGGACGTTCGAGCGGTCGATGCCCATGCCGAAAGCGACCGTGGCCACCACCAGATCGCAGCGCTCGTTGGTGAACTGGTCTTGCGCCTCGCGGCGCTGTTCCTGGGTCAGTCCGGCGTGGTAGGGCACGGCGTTGTGGCCCTTTTTGCGCAGCTTCTCCGCGAGCGAGTCGACGTCCTTCTTGCGGATGCAGTAGATGATGCCGGCCTCGCCCTTGTGGCGGTCGATGACCTCGCAGACCTGCTTCCATTCGTCCTGCCGCGGCAGGACGCGGAAGAACAGGTTCGGACGGTCGAAGGCGCCCACCAGGATGGCCGGGTCGCGCAGGCCGAGCTGGTCGATGATGTCCCTTCGCACTTGGGGCGTAGCGGTCGCGGTATACGCGTGCATCGAGGCGTCCGGGAACTCCTCGCGCAACGCGCGCAACTGCCGGTATTCCGGGCGAAAGTCGTGGCCCCAGTGACTGATGCAGTGCGCTTCGTCGATGGCGAAGGTGGCGGCTTTGGCGCGGCGGATGAGGTCGCGGAACGATGGCATGGCCAGCCGTTCCGGCGACACGAACAGCAGGCGCGTACGGCCGGTCACGAGCTCGCGCTCGGTATCGCGCAGGTCTTGCATCGACTGCGAGCTGTTCATCTGCGCGGCGGGCACGCCGCACTCGCGGAGGCCGTCCACCTGGTCCTTCATCAGGGAGATCAGCGGCGAGACGACCACGGTCAAGCCGTCCTGCAATGTGGCCGGTGCCTGGTAGCAAAGGGACTTGCCGCCGCCGGTCGGGAGGACCACCAGGGAGTCGCGCCGCGCGAGGGTCAGAAGCATCGCTTCTTCCTGAAGCGGACGGAGGGAGGAGTAGCCCCAATGGCGCTGAATGGTCTCGAGGAGGCGGCCGTTGTTCACCGAGGCGATAGTACCGCGGAGGGCATCCGTGATATTTCTGCCCTTCCCATGCACGAGATCCGTGCTTCAAGCCGGTATGCCGGCGCCATCGAGGCCACCGCAGACCTCCTCTCCCGCCTCCGGATCGAGGCGCTGTTCGTCGGCTCCGTCGCCCGCGCGGCGTGGCTCGGCGGGGAAGTCTCGTCAGGCTCGATCGACGTCCTCACGCTCATGAACGCGCCGCAGAAGAACCAGGTGGCCATGATGGCCAGCAACCGCGGCTACCGGGTGGAGCGTGCGGAGATCGAGCAGAGCGAAGAGCTGGATCTCGTGCCGATCAATTTCATTCACGAAGATGGCGACGTGCGCGTGCACGTCCTCCTCGCCACGAACGCGCTGTACGGCCGGATGTTCGCGCCGTCACAGGAAGCGCGGCTGGGCGAGAGGACGTTGAAGGTGCCGGCGCCGGAGGACCTTGCCCTCATGCTGACCATGGCCGGCGACGAAGCCGCCGTAAAACAACTGACGGAACTGCCGGAGTTCGACCTTCGCCGCCATAACGAGCGGCTGGTCGCGATCGGCCTTGGAGAATTGGTGGTCGCCGAATGAAGTGGATCGATCGCCAGGACACGCTCGACGCCGCGTTCGACCACGTCGCGGCGCAGCCGATGATCGCCGTCGATACCGAGGCCGACTCGCTGCATTCGTACTTCGACAAGGTCTGCCTGATCCAGATCACGGCCGCCGAGGAGGACCTGATCATCGATCCTCTGGCGCGCGTGGATCTGGCCCGCTTCGGGGCTGTCCTCGGTGACCCAAACATCACCAAGATTTTCCACGGCGGCGACTACGACCTGCGGATCATGAACCGCGATTTCGGCTTCGTGGTCCGCAACCTGATCGACACTTCCATCTGCGCGCAGCTCCTCGGCTACGACGCGTTCGGTCTGGCCGCGCTGCTGGACCGCCACTTCGGCGTAAAGGCCAACAAGGCCCACCAGCGCGCCGACTGGTCGATGCGGCCGTTGCCGCCGGACATGCTGGCTTACGCGTCGATGGATACGCATTACCTGCAGGCGCTGGCGGCGAAGCTGCGGGCGGAGCTGGAAGCGCTGGGGCGGTGGGAGTGGGCGGTGGAGGAGTTCGCGCGGCTCGAGACGGTGCGTCACCGCGAGGCGGACGAGGATGCGGAGACGTGGCGCAAGCTGAAGAACATCGGCGGCCTGGATCCCCGCGCGCTGGCGATCATCCGCGACCTGCACGGCTGGCGCGACGCGCTGGCCCGCAAGGCGGACCGCCCGCCGTTCAAGATCGTCGGCAATGACACGCTGATCGAGATCGCCAAGATGAAGCCGCAGACCACGCGCGATCTGTCCCAGATCAAGGCCGTACCGCGGTACCACGCGGACCGCTACGGCCGCGATCTGGTCGCGATCGTCCGCGCGGCCATGGAGCTGCCGGAAGATGCGCTCCCGGAGCGCGCCGAGCCGAAGGCGTGGATCCGCGACAAGGCGCTGGAAGCGAAGATCAATCGCCTCAAGTCCATCCGCGACCGCTACGCCACGGAGCTGAAGATCGATCCGGCCATCCTCGGCGCGCGTCACATCCTCACGGCCATCGCCACGGCCGGGAATCTGGACGTGCCGAACATGCGGGAGTGGCAGAAGAGCGTGATGGGGGAAGCGCTGCTGGAAGCGCTCGCGAAGGGGTGATCGGGGCGGGGCGAAAGGCGGAATGTTGAAGG
>JAXDJK010000040.1:0-4114 GCA_034665665.1 Acidobacteriota bacterium | reverse complement strand
TTCTGGTCCCAGTGGTTGCCCACGCCGGCCCAGGCGTTCCACATGGCGGTGTACGGCGCCGAGTTGAGGCCATAGAGATCGGTCGCGGCCTGCAGGGTGTGGGCGCGCAGCAGCCGGAAGGTCTCCGTCGACGTGGCGTAGACGGCCAGCGCACGGTAGAAGATCTTCTCGGCCTTGGTGATGCCCTGGGCGGTGGTGAAGAACGTAGCCGGGCCGCGCGGATGCTGGCCGCCCTGGGTCAGCAGGTAGAAGGCCAGGCCGGTGATGCCGGCATTTTTGTGCAGGTCGGTGGTGCTGAACGAGCGGGTGGGGTAGTAATCGGCCTGGCCGCTCTTCAGCGCAGGGTCGTTCAGATAACGGATGGCGTCGCCGGCAGTACCCGGCGTGTAAATCTCGTCGCCGATCTTCCAGACATCGGAGTTGACGGATCCGTCGCTGTAGACCTCGGTCGCGGCGCCAAACACGTCCGCCAGCCCTTCGTCGATCCCGCCGGATTCATCGGTGTACGAGAGGTTGGCGGTGGTGTGCGTCACGCCGTGGCCGAACTCGTGGGCCACCACGTCGAGCGAGTACGGGAACGAGCTGTACGTCGTGCCGTTGCCGTCGCCGAAGACGATCTGGTAGTAGCTGCTCACCCAGCCGGCGTTGTTGTAGCTCGAGCCGAAGTGGACGCCGAGGCGGATCGTGGCGCCGGCGCCGTCGTACGAATCGCGGCTGTGGTTCGCCGAGAAGTAGTTGTAGACGATGCCAGCGTTGTTGTACGCAGCCGTGACGGTTGCATCCATCGACGACCCGCCTTCGGAGAGGACGAGCGTGCTGCACGGCACCGTCGTGCTCCCGCCGCAGTCGTAGACCGCGCGGTTCTTGGCGCGCTTGATCTGCGGGTGACGGGTGATGCCGGCACCGGTGATGGCATCAGCGAAGACGATGTCGAGCTCCGCCCCCTCGACGCTCTGGTAGGCCACGAGGTTCGACCACGCCAGCCGGACGTTGTCCTGGCTATCGACGATGTAGGTGAGCTCCGGCGCGCCCTGGACACGGCCGTCGGTGATGCCCAGCTCGCGGCTGGCGCGCTCGATGGCAACGCTCGCATCGACTGCCGGATGACGGGCCAGATCGCGGTCGATGGCGAAGCGGCCGTTCATGCCGAGGACGTTGCCGGTCCTGGTGTCGGCATGGACGATTACGTCGGCGCCAACGACCCGCAGGCCGGCGATGCTCTGCGTCATGCGGACATGGACCTGCCCGAGGCTGTCTTCCATGACGCTGGAGGTCATGAAGGATTCGTTGCCGTTCGCGCCGCGGCGGGCGGCATAGCCGAGGGTGAACGTCTCAGCGCCGTCGCCCCAGCGGCTGCGGCCCGTGGCTGCATTCGTTTCCGCACGCGGAACCCCGCTGCGGCCCTTGTCGATCTTCCCGAGCGCACCGAACTCGGACATGTTGATGGTTGCGGCATAGACCGGTGCCAGGCCGGCCGGGAGCAACAGTACAGCCAATATGACTACGAACTTACGCATCGTGTGGTCCTCGTCTTTCATCCGTGGCCATCGGCCTCTTGGATTGATGACAAGGACGCGGGGGGAGGTCAGATATTACCTTCCGTCCAAAAAATAACTGTAAGGGGCTGCCGATCAGCCGCCGCCGGTATCGCTGTGCGGCGCGTGGACCGGCTTCGATTCCGGCGAGCCCCACTGGCGCAGCCAGATCGAAAGGACCACGATGGCCAGGACCGCCAGGAACTCGCTCTGCCAGTTCTGGAAGGACTCGTACCAGAACTGCGGCTCGGTCATGTAGCCGAGGGTGGTGGTGACTACTTTCGAGCCGTGGGCCTGCTCTTCTTCCGTGAACTTGCGCGCGCCTGCCGCGGCGTGGCCGATGAAGGAGATGGCGAAGAGTACGAAGAAGGCGAGGCTGAGGGAGTTCTTGTACAGCGAGAGCCGCCACCCGCCGCGCCGCACAGGGCTCGGCGCCTCGGGGTCATTGCGATGTGCGTCCGGGTCTTCCTCGACCTTGTCCGTGCCGTCGTGTTTCTTCGACTCCGACGAGCCCTTCTGGTAGAGGAACACCGTCAGCACGACGTAGAACCCCATCTGCAGGAACTCGCTCTCCCAGTTCTCGAAGATGGTCTCCCCGAACTCGCTGGTCTTCAAGAATCCCGTGAACGAAACCTGCTCGCCGCCATGCTCGCGCTGCTCGTCGTTGTAAACCTTCCACCCGGACACGCTGTGCCCGACCAGGCAAAGGAGAAACAACACGAAGATCACGATGGACAGGTTGTTGTTTTTCCACATGTTGGAGCCGGAGTCAGCAATCGCTGAGCCACGGGATCTGCTACGCTTTTCCCCATGCTGGCTCCCACGCCTCCCGACCGCCTCGTCGACGCCCAGGGGCGTCCTTACTTCCTCTGGGATGTGGAGATGACTCTGGTCGAGTTCGAGCGCCAGCTGGCGGAGAGCGATCCCCCGGCGCGTGCGTACCTCGTCGGGAAGTTGATGCGTCAGGCCAAGCCGGACGACGCGCTCCAGTTCGTCTCCGCGCAGGAGATGGCCGACCTGTGGCCGTCGCTGGAGAAGTACCTCGGCCGCACACGCGATTTCTGGTGCTGGCTGCTGGACGAATGGGGTCGGCGTGGAATCATCCGGCGGTAGCCTGGCTCAAGCACGACGACGACACGGTCCGCAGTGCAAGCGCTCCGGCGTGATCGGGGGCAGGCGTCGAGCGCGCCGGACTACGCGAAGCGTTTGGAGTGCGGTGTCGCCACCGCTTTTGTACAGCCGTGAGCAGCGCCTGTGGCTGTACCAAAGCGGCGGGAAAGCGCCGCACTCCAAACGCTTCGCGTAGTCGCGCACGTTTGAGGAGGAAAGGATCCGCACGGTGCGCGCTCCGCACAGCTTCATTCCTGTCGGCGTGACGCGGTGTAGTGCGCGCCTGCGGCGCGCCCTTTCGGAGCGGGCGCAAGGCATAGGGGTGACGCTTCGGGTCAACGCGAGCGCGCGCCGGAGGCGCGCACTACACCGGGAGCAGGCGTCGAGCGCGGCGGACTACGCGAAGCGTTTGGAGTGCGGCGCTTTCCCGCCGCTTTTGTACAGCCACAGGCGATGGTGGCGGCAACACGCAAAAACGGCGGCCTTTCGGCCGCCGTTGGGGGAGTTGCGGAAAATGGTGGAGCTGGACGGGATCGAACCGACGACCTCCTCATTGCGAACGAGGCGCTCTCCCGACTGAGCTACAGCCCCACGTAACCGGGTAAGGTATCGCTGCTAACTTCGGCGGGCCGGGGGTGCATTCCAGGTCCGGCAGCGACGGGGGCGGAGTATAGGGGGAGCGTCGGGCGAGCGCAAGAGCCGGCGTACGATCGTTGCGCCTCGTGATTCCGTGACGCTGCGCTAGACTCGCCCTCGCTTGGCTCGTCGAAATCCGATTCGTCCGGAGGTTGCGGCTTCGCTTGCGGACGCGGTCCGCGAGTTGGAGCTGTGCTCGTGCGCGGAGGTGGTGGTCGAGGTGCGGTCGCGGTCGGGATCGTATGCGCAGGGGGATGCGCGGTTCGGGGCGGTGCTGGCGTTTGTGGCGTTGCTGGTGCTGCTGTTTTCGCCGTGGCACTTTGCGGCTCCGTGGGTGGCGATCGATGTGGTGGTCGCGTACGGCGTCGGGGTGCTGGTGGCGGGGCGGAGCGATTCGGTGCGGCGGTTGATGACGTCGGAGCGGGAGCGGATGGCGCAGGTGCGGGCCGTGTCGATGGCCACCTTTCATGACCGCGGCGTCGCGAATACCGAGGGGGAGAGCGGGGTGCTGGTGTACCTCTCGATTCTGGAGCGGCACATCGAGGTGCTGGCGGATCGCGGCGTGCTCGTGGCGGTGCCGGCGCTGGAGTGGAACCGGATCATCGATGACGTGCGGCGGAGCCGGAGTGCGACTCCGGAGACGCTGGTGGAGTTGATTCGCGCGCTGATGCCGCTCCTCGGCACCTGTCTGCCGGTGCGGGAAGGCGATCGCGACGAGCTCGCGAATGAGCCGCGGTACGTTCCGGAATGAAACGTCGCCGGACAATTCTTCACCTCCTGCTGCTGGCGGTGCTCCTGTTCGGGGCGGTCGCGGTGGATGCGCGCGTGGGCGG
>JAXDJK010000039.1:0-3306 GCA_034665665.1 Acidobacteriota bacterium | reverse complement strand
CCGTCATCTCCGCGCCGACGGGGGCGTATCCGTATCCGTATTACCCGGCGTACCGGCCGTGGGGGTTCGGGTTGTTCGTGCCGTTCTTCGCGTTCATCTTTCTGGTCTTTCTGATCCGCGGAATGGTCGGGCGTGGCTGGTACCGGCGCGGCGGATGCGGGCGGTTCGAGGAGTGGCATCGGGAGATGCACGAGCGGATGAAGGAAGGGGAGAGCACTCCGCGATGAAGACGATCCTCGTCGTCGATGACGAGCCGCAGATCGCGGAGATCGCGACCGATTACCTGCGGCTGGCCGGGTACGACGTGGTGGTGGCAGGCGACGGCGTCCGCGCACTGGAACTGGTGCGCGGGCGGCGTCCCGACCTGGTGGTCCTGGATCTCGGGCTGCCAGGCCTGGACGGCATGGAGGTGGCGCGGATCATCCGCCGGGAGTCGGATCTGCCGATCATCATGCTCACGGCGCGCGTGCAGGAGGAGGATCGCCTGGTCGGTCTCGAGGTCGGCGCGGACGACTACATCACGAAGCCGTTCAGCCCGCGCGAGCTGGTGGCGCGTGTGGCGGCCGTGCTGCGGCGGGCGCAGAAGAACGGCGATCAGGCCGACATCTTCCGCGTGGCCGACCTGACGATCGACGAGCCGGCCATGCGCGTCACGCGGGGGAAGGAAGAGATCGACTTCTCGCCGACGGAGTTCCGTGTGCTGGTCACGCTGGCGCGGCATGCGGGGCGGGTGTACACGCGCTGGCAGATCGTGGAGGCGGTGCACGGGTCCGCCGCCGAGGTGTTCGACCGGGCCATCGACTCCCAGATCAAGAACATCCGCCGGAAGCTGGAGCGCAATCGTGCCGCCGATGGCGCCGATTACATTCACACCATCTACGGGATCGGGTACAAGTTCTCGGACGCATGAACTGGCATGACCGGCAGCCGCGCTGGCGCGGCGCGCGCTTCCGCCATCGCGAGGACATGCCGCGATTCGTGCGCTTCCTGGGCTGCGCGGTGGCGGCGTGGATGGGCCTCGCGGCCGCGGGCTCGGGCGCGATCGCTTCGCTGCTGATGCGCAAGCCGCAGCTGACGGTACCGGTTGCGGCCATCGGCGGCGCGGCGCTGGTGATCATGGTGGCGGCGCTGGTGACCGTCACCAGCGGCGTGGCCCGCGTGTTCCGCCGCCAGGACCGCCTGCGCCGCCAGCTCATGGCGGACGTGGCGCACGAGCTGCGCACGCCTCTGTCGATCCTGCAGGGGCGTATCGAGGGCCTGCTGGATGGCGTCTATCCGCGCGACGATGCGCGGCTCGGGGAGCTGCTCGATGAGACCCGGCACCTCGGCCGGATCGTAGAGGACGTGCGCACGCTCGCCAATGCCGAAGCGGGCGCGCTCGATCTGCGCAAGGAAGCGGTCGATCCGGCGGAGCTGATCCGCGATGCCGCCGCTTCGTTCGACGTCCCGATCGCGGTGCAGATCGCAGACGGGCTGCCGTCGATCGACGCCGACCCGGTGCGCATCCGCGAGGTGCTTCTCAACCTGCTGAGCAACGCCATCAGCCACACGCCGACCGGCGGAACGATCACCGTCCACGCGGTGCCGAGCGGGCGCGGCGTGACGATCCGCGTCGTCGATACAGGCAGCGGCATCCCGGCGGACGAGCTGCCGCACATCTTTGAGCGCTTCCGGAAGGACGTGCAGTCACGCGGCTCCGGTCTCGGCCTGGCCATCGCGCGCAATCTCGTCCTGGCGCACGGTGGCGAGATTCACGCGGAGAGCACGGTCGGGAAGGGCACCACGGTCACGGTGACGCTGCGTTAACGACGCTGCGTTAGAAGGACCGCACGGCCTCGGCGATGGTCATACCGGAAGGGTTGGTACTGACGGGCACGATCGCGTCGCCGGAGGTCAGCTCGCCCTCGGCGGTCACGGCGAAGTAGAAGCCGGTGCGGCCGCTGTGCAGGAAGGGGCGGAGAAAGTCCTGGCGGCCGACGCGGATGCCGAGCTTGTAGCAGGGCATGCGCGGCTGCGTCACCTCGAATTCGGCGGAGCCGATGCGGAAGCGGTCGCCGATGCGCACGCTCTCGTCGAGACCGGTGGTGGTCAGGTTCTCGCCGAAGAAGCCCCACGGGAGGTCCATGCCGGCAAGCTCGTCGCGCCAGAGCGCGTAGTGCTCGGAGGGATAGACGTAGACCGCCTTGTACGCCCCGCCGTGCACGGTCAGGTCGGACTGGCGATCGCCGTCCAGATTGAGGCGCCGCACGCGCACCGGTCCGGCCACCGGGTCCTTGAAGATGGAGGTTTGGACGGTCCGGCCGCGCCACTGGACGTTGCGGGGCAGGCCGACGTTCACCGAGATCACGTTCATCGCGTGGCGTGATGGTACGCCGGGCGGCATGAGATTCGAAGATGATGGTCCTCGTGTACAAGACCATCATCATCACCGGCGGGAGCTCGGGCATCGGCGCCGCGGCCGCGAGGGCGCTGCGCGCGCGCGGCGCGACCGTGGCCATCACCGGCCGTTCTCCCGAAACGCTCCGCCTGGCGAAAGAGATCGGCGCCGAGGGGTTTCTGGCGGATTTCGCCAAACTCAGCGACGTGCATGCGCTGGCGGAGCAGCTTCTGGCCCGCTACCCGCGCATCGACGTGCTGGCGAACAACGTGGGCGGCCTGATCGCCACACGGCAGATGACAGCGGACGGTCATGAGAAGACCTTTCAGGTGAATCACCTGGGCGGGTTTCTGCTGACGAAGCTGCTGCGCGAGCGGCTGGAAGCATCCTCGGCGACGGTGATCAATACTTCCAGCGCGGCGCATCGCATGGGCCGCCTCGATGTCGACGACCTGGAGAACGCACGCCGCTACAGCGCCTGGCGCGCCTACGGCACGGCCAAGCTGATGAACGTCCTGCACGCGGCGGAGATCAACCGGCGGTTCCGCGGAGTGCAGGGCGTGTCGTTTCACCCGGGCGTGGTGGCCACGGGCTTCGCCCGCGAAGGCGGCAGCGCGGCGCGCTTCCTCTACGAGTCCGTGCTGCGCCGCCTCTTCATGATCTCGCCGGAGAAAGGGGCCGACACGCTGGTGTGGCTCGCCACGACCATCCCGGTCCGCGACTGGGTGCCGGGCGAGTTCTACGTCAAACGCACGGTTGCACCGACCACGGCGCAGGCGAAGGACGCGGCGCTGGCGAAGGAGCTGTGGGAGCGCAGCGAGCGGGCGGTAGGGGCGACCTGAAACGCGTAGTTCGGCGAGCGTTTCAGGCGAAGAGCGTGCAGCCGCGGGTACACGCACCGGCGAGACGCCCGTGGGCCCTGCGGGCGA
>JAXDJK010000038.1:0-6564 GCA_034665665.1 Acidobacteriota bacterium | reverse complement strand
GCCTCGTCCTCGGCCTCTACATCGCCGCGGCCACACGCTTCTCCAGCCGCGGCAATGAAGACGCGATGCCGTACGCGATCGGCACATGGCTGGCGTGCGGCTCGTTCTTCAGCTTCCTCATCGCCGGTCCGGCCAACCCGTTCCTGACCATGTCGCCCGTGCCGCTCGACGGTCCCGGCCCGAATCCGCTCCTGCAGAACCACGTGCTGATGGTCGCGCACCCGCCACTGCTCTACCTCGGCTACGTCGGCATGACCATCCCCTTCGGATTCGCCGTCGCCGCGCTGTTGCGCGGCAGGATCGGTCCCATGCTGATCCGCGCGATCCGCAACTCCCTGCTGCTCTCGTGGATCTTCCTCTCCATCGCCATCATGCTCGGCGGCTGGTGGGCGTATGAAGTCCTCGGCTGGGGCGGTTACTGGGCCTGGGATCCGGTCGAGAACGCGTCGCTCCTGCCGTGGCTGACCGCTACCGCCGCACTGCACAGCGCGATGGTGATGCAGCGCCGCGGCGTCCTCAAAGGCTGGACGCTGACGCTGGTCATGTCCACGTTCCTGCTGACGGTCCTCGGCACATTCATGACGCGCTCCGGCGTGTTCAACTCCGTGCACTCCTTCACGCAGAGCGCGATCGGCCCGACCATCCTGGTGTTCCTGGCGGCGGTGCTGATCGGCTCCGTGACGCTGCTCGCGCTGCGCATCGACGCACTCGAAAGCGAAGGGCGCATCGACGCGCCGGTCAGCCGCGAAGGGACGTTCCTCCTCAACAACCTCCTGCTCGTCCTCTTCACGTTCACGGTGCTGGTCGGCACGGTGTTCCCGCTCGTCGTCGAAGCGGTGAACGGAAAGCAGATGAGCGTCGGCCGCCCCTATTTCGATTCGATGGTCGTGCCGATGGGCGTCGCGCTGCTGTTCCTCCTCGGCATCGGACCGGCGCTGCCGTGGGGACGCGCATCGCGTGAAGAGATCCGCCGCGCGCTCCTGCCGCCGCTCATCGGCGGAGTCGTCCTCCTGGTCCTCGGCGTGGCTTTCGGCGCACGGAATCCCTGGACGATCGTGACGCTGTTCGCCGGCGGCTACGCACTGCAGGTGACGATCGTGCAGCTCGCGAAGCTGCGCCACAACCGCCGCAGCGTCGGCTCGTATGTGATCCACTTCGGCGTCGCGATCGCCATCGTCGCCATCGCTGTCTCCAGCACCATGCGCACCCAGCGCGAAGTGATGCTGAACCTCGGTGAGTCCGGGACGATCGGAGCGTACACCGTCACGTTCGCCGGCACCGAAGAGCGCACCGAGCCGCACCGCACGTCGACGATCGCACGCATCAACGTGACGAAGAACGGCCGCCCGGTGACGACGCTCGAGCCGCGCATGAACCACTACGAAATGATGCGTGAGCCGATCGGCACGCCCGACGTGCACTCCACCATCGGCGGCGACCTGTACATCTCCATCGCCAGCCTCGAATCGAATCGCGCCGGACTGCTGCTGATCGTGACGCCGCTGGTCTCGTGGATCTGGATGGCCGTGTTACTGATGGCGGCGGGCGGCTTCGTCGCGCTACTGCCGAAATACAACCCAAGGGCTGTGATGGCCGAACGCCTGATCGAGGCGACACAACCGAAACCGCGCGTCCGCGCAGACCATCCCGAGCTCGTCAAAGGAGCAACATCATGAACGCACCGACCGACTGGATGAGCGCACTGGCCATCGTCGCAGCAGGACTGGTTCTCGGATTTGTCGTTTTCTTCGTCTCACGTCGGCGCAAAGCGTCCGCGGCGAACAAGCGTTTCGAGCTGGAAGCGCGCCGCGACTCCCTCGTGCAGCAGCTCCGCGATCTCGGCGACGACGTCGCGGACGACGAGCGCGTCTGGCTGGAGCGCGAGACCGCCGAGGTGCTCCGCGCGCTCGACCGTGTGCCGGTGACGGTGCCCGCGATCGCACCGTCACCGCGCCGCACTTCCGCCGGCGCCGGATTCGTGTGGGGCATGGCCTGCACGCTCATCGCCGGCGGCATCGTCTACTACGGCTCCACCTTCGCCAGCAACCGCAACGCACCGGCCGACGTCGAACAGCGCATCGCGCTGGCGAAAGACGCCTTCGCACGCAATGACCTGACCGCCGTCTTCGACCTCACGAAAGGCGTGCTCGCCGAGCAGCCCAACGAGCCGCGCGCGCTGACGTACAACGCCGTGGCCCGCATGGCCCGCGGAGAGATGAAAGAGGCGCGCGTACAGCTCGAACAGGCCACGCAGCTCGATCCGAAACTGCTCGACGCCTGGGTCGCGCTCGCGTCCGTGCGCACGCAGACCGGCGACAAGGAAGCCGCCAACGCCGCGATTGAGGCGGCCATCAAACAGCGTCCCGAGGAAGAGAAGCAGCTCCGCGGCGTCTTCGCCGAGATGCAGAAGCCGCCCGCCCAGTTGCCGCCCGATCATCCGCCGATGCCGGGCATGACTCCGGCTCGCGCCTCCGGATCGCCGTCGCAGCCGTCGGAACCGATCCATCTGACCCTGGAGCTCGATCCCGCCTCGACGGTGAAGGGCGGCATCGTATACGTGATCGCGCGCGGCGGAGAGGCCGGCCATCCCGTGGCCGTGAAGCGCATCGAGACGAACGCGTTCCCGCTCACGATCGACTTCGGAACGGCTGACTCGATGATGGGCGCCGCGCTGCCAGAGAAGCTCCGGCTCGAAGCGCGTCTCGACTCCGACGGCGACGCCGGAACGAACGATCCCTCCGATCCGCGCGGCTTCGCCAACGGCGTCACTGCCGGCACCGCCGTCACGCTGACGCTCGCGCGCGCGAATTGACGGGGAACGACCGGGGGGCCTCCGGCGGCTGGGGCCACGGGCCCCAGCCCCCGTTGGTTGGCCTAGCCTCCACGCGACGGACGCGCGAGAGCCACAGTGAGGTCGCGTGGAGGCTAGGCCAACCGATGGGGTCCGGGGCCCGTGGCCCCGGCCGCCGGAGGCCCCCCGGTCGTCTCTCCGTTCAACTCACACGAGCCAGTGCGCCAGCGCACAACGGCTGGTGCCCGCGACCACTCGCGGCGCAACGGCGCACGCCTACATTCACTGCATGAGCACCATCGCGGAGCGACTCCAGCTGACCGGCGCCAGCCGGCGCGACTTCCTCACCTTCTGCGGAAAACTGATGATCGTCGCCCCCTTCGGACTGGCCATCACCGAATTCCTCACCCCCGAAGCCGTCGCCCAGGCCGTCGGCGCCGCGCGCAGACCCTCCGTCATCTGGCTGCACATGCAGGACTGCACCGGATGCACCGAGACCCTCCTGCGCACCTCCCAGCCCGACCTGGCCACGCTCATCTTCGACATCATCTCCCTCGACTACCACGAGACCGTCATGGCCGCGTCCGGACATGACGCCGAGCTCGCCCTCCGCGACGCCATGGCCCAGAACGACGGCAAATACATCCTCGTCGTCGAAGGCTCCATCCCCACCAAAGACGCCGGCGTCTACCTCAAGATCGCAGGCCGCAAAGGCACCGAGCTCCTCGAGGACGTCGCCTCGCACGCCGCTGCCGTCATCGCCATCGGCTCCTGCTCCTCCTGGGGCGGCGTCCCCTCGGCCGGCCCCAACCCCACCGGCGCCGTCAGCGTCGACGCCCTCATCAAAGACAAGCCCGTCATCAACCTCCCCGGCTGCCCGCCCAACCCCTACATCCTCCTCGCCACCGTCCTCGAATACGCCGCCACCGGCAAGCTCCCCGCCGTCGACGCCTTCAAGCGGCCCAAGTTCGCCTACGACCGCGTCATCCACGACCACTGCCCGCGCCGCCCCCACTTCGATGCCGGCCGTTTCGCCAAACAGTTCGGCGACGACGGCCATCGCCAGGGCTGGTGCCTCTATCGCCTCGGCTGCAAAGGCCCGGTCACCCACGCATCGTGTTCGACGCGTCACTTCAACGAAGTCGTCGACGCTTGGCCGATCGGCATCGGCGCTCCCTGCTTCGGCTGCGCCGAGAAATCGGTCGGCTACTCGCTGCCCGCCTTCTCCCTCGCACCCATCAACAAGGCCACGCCCTCCGCGATGTACCCGCCGATCGAAACCTCGCGCGGCGTCGTCGAAGGTGCCGCCGCCGGAACGGCCGGCCTCATCGGCGGCATCCTCGTCGGCGCCGGTTACGTCGCCGCGCGCAAGCTCGACACCGAGCCAACAGATCACGACGACGCCGGAGGCGAATCGTGACCGTCAGCCGCCGCGACCTCTTTCGCACGGTCGGCGCGGCATCGGCCGTCGCCGTGACGGGACGCGCGAGCGCCTCGGAGTGGCGCACCGCACCGGCGAATGCCCTCGGCCTGCTCTACGACACCACCGTCTGCATCGGGTGCAAGGCCTGCGTCGCCGCTTGCACCTCCGCCAACAACCTCGCCCCCGACACCGAGCTCTCCGGCGGCATCTGGCAGATGCCCACCGATCTCAACGCCCAGACCAAGAACATCATCCAGCTCTACCGCTCGCCCGACGGCGCCCAGTCGTCGTTCATGAAGCGGCAGTGCATGCAGTGCGTCGACCCCGCCTGCGCCTCCGCCTGTCCGTTCAGCGCATTGTCCAAAGGCGAGTTCGGGATCGTCGAGTGGGCCGGAGACCGCTGCATCGGCTGCCGCTTCTGCGAGATCAGTTGCCCCTTCGACGTCCCCCGCTTCGAGTGGGCAAAATTCAACCCGAAGATCGTCAAGTGCGAGCTTTGCCGGCATCGCCTGCCGGAGGGGCTGCAGCCCGCGTGTACCGAGGTCTGCCCGGTGGGAGCGGTGATCTTCGGGACACGCGCCGACCTCCTGCGCGAAGCGCATCGGCGCATTGCCGCCAGCCCCGGCAAGTACTACCAGGATCGCGTGTACGGCGAGCACGACCTCGGCGGCACGCAGGTCGTCTACCTCTCCCACGTACCGTTCGCGGAGCTCGGCTTACCCGAGGTCGGGAACGAATCGCGGGCGCACTACGGGGAGAAAGTACACGGCGTCGTCTACAAAGGAATGGTCGTCCCGGCCATCGTCTATGCCGGCCTGGCCTTCCTCATGCGCCGGCGCTTCAAAGTCCACGAAGACGAAGCCGCGCACCGTGCCGCGAACAACGCTCGTGAGGATCAATTATGAAGACCGCCCGCTGGAACTACGCCGTGCCGGTGCGCGGGCCGCTCGTCACCGCGCCGCTCGTCTTCTTCTCGCTGCTGGCCGCCATCGCCCTGGCGCTCTCCGTCTGGCGTCTCTTCGGCGGACTCGCCTTCACCGGCATGAACGACGACTACGCCATCGGCGTCTGGAAGACCTTCAACGTCATGACCCTGACCGCCCTCGGATCGTCGGCACTCGCCGTCGGCATGACCACCTGGATCTTCAACCAGCGCCAGCTTCACGTCGTCATGCGCGCCGCGCTCATGTCCAGCATCCTCTTCTACGGCACCGGCATGTTCGCCCTCGGCTTCGACGTCGGGCGCCCGTGGAACTTCTACCACGTCATCCTGCCGTGGCACTGGAACCTGCACAGCGCCCTGCTCGAAGTGTCGGTCTGCATGACCGCCTACGTCGCACTTTTCCTGCTCTACGAAAACCTTCCCGCCGTCCTGCCGAAGCGCTGGTTCGCCCGCATCAAGCCGCTCTATCCCTACATGGTCGCCGCGGCCTTCCTGCTGCCGGCCATGCACCAGTCCTCGCTCGGCTCGCTGATGGTCATCGCCGGAACGAAAGTACATCCCCTCTGGCAGACGCAGATGCTCCCGGCCTTCTACCTGATGCAGGCCATCGTCTGCGGCTTCGCGTCGCTGATCGTGATCCTCATCGTCTCCTGCCTGGCCTGGAAGCGGCCGCTCGACGTACCGATCCTGGCCACGCTCGCGAAGTTCATGGCCTGGTCGTCGATCGTCTTCGTCGTCGCCCGCTATGCCGACACGGCCATCCGCGGGCAACTCGCTCTGGCCTTCACCCCCGACTGGTACGCGGTGCTGTTCCACGGCGAGAACCTCTTCGTGCTCCTTCCCGCGCTCGTACTGCTGAACGAACGGCGCCGGCACATCCCGCGCGTCCTCTTCATCGGCGCCGCCGCGACCGCGATCGGCGGCCTGGTCTATCGCTTTGCGCCGACCACCCTCGCCTTCCGGTATGGCCGCTCCTCGATTTACTTCCCCAGCACCGAAGAGCTGCTCATGTGCGTGGGCTATGTCGGACTGGCCGTCGCCCTCTTCATCCTCGTCGTCCGCCGTTTCGCGATCCTTCCCGATCGTCTTCCTGATTGAGGCAAACACATGTCGAAGCGAATCACCATCGACCCGATTACCCGTATTGAAGGCCACCTTCGCATCGACGTGGAGGTCGATCAGGGCAAAGTGCAGAAAGCCTGGGCCTCCTCCACCATGTTCCGCGGCATCGAGCGCATCCTCCTCGGCCGCGACCCGCGTGAGGCCTGGCTCTTCACCCAGCGCTTCTGCGGCGTCTGCACCACCGTACATGCCCTCGCCTCCGTACGCGCCGTCGAGGACGCCCTCGACCTCGAGATCCCCCTCAACGCGCAGTACATCCGCAACCTGATCCTGATTGCGCATGCC
>JAXDJK010000037.1:0-6015 GCA_034665665.1 Acidobacteriota bacterium | reverse complement strand
GGCAGCGCCTGTGGCTATACGAAAGCGGCGGGAAAGCGCCGCACTCCAAACGCTTCGCGTAGTCCTTCACGCTTTCGGGCTGCCGCACTCCCATACTTCCCTCTCGTTGACCCGGCTCCCACGATCGTTCTACCGTGGTCCGACACCGTGCGAGCCCGACATCTTTCGATGGCAGCGCTGGCGCTGCTCATCGCGGTCCAACTGGCGGGTCTGCCAGCGGATCGCGCCATCTCCCAGTACGTGCGGCGGTCGTGGACCGTCGAGCGCGGGCTGCCGCATGGGAGCGTGCGCGGGTTTGCCCAGACTCGCGACGGGTATCTCTGGCTGGCCACGTACGAGGGGCTGGTGCGCTTCAACGGCGAAGGCTTCCATGTCTTCGACAAAACCACCGCCCCGGGTCTCCTCAACGCCAGTATCGACACCCTGGCCCGCACCGACGACGACACCCTCTGGCTCGGCACCTTCGACGGCTTGGTGCGCTACCGCGAGGGCCGCTTCGAGACCATCTCCGGCCACAGCGACTTTGGGATCATCAAAGCCATCGTCCCGGCGCGCGAAGGCAGCGTCTGGGTCGGCACCGCCAAAGGGCAGATCCTCCACCTCGTCAACGGCCGCCTCCAGCCGCTCGTCCTCCCGCTCCCCATCAGCCCCATCACCGCGCTCGCCACCACCGGTGACGCCCTCTGGATCGGCACCTCCCGCGGCCTCTTTCGCTACGAGCACGGCAAGCTCGAATCCTGGACCTCCGCGAACGGCCTCTCCAGCAACACCATCGTCACCCTCCTCGCCGACGGCACCGAAGCCATGCTCGTCGGCACCGCCACCGGCCTCGATCGCCTCGAGAGCGGCCGCATCACTCCCGTGGCCGGCCTCCCCAACGACCAGGTCACCGCCCTCCGCCGCGACCGCGATCACAACCTCTGGATCGGCACCTACGGCAACGGCGTGTACCGCCTCTCCGGCAGGCGCATGGACTCCTACGGCATCGCCGACGGCGTGCTGAATCCCACGATCCGGGCCATCTTCGAAGACGACGAAGGCAGCATCTGGATCGGCTCGCAGAACGGACTCGAACAGCTCCGCAACGGCGCCTTCATCACCTGGAACCGCCTGCACGGCCTGGCCGACGACAACGTCCGCGCCGTCTTCGAAGACCGCGAAGGCATGCTCTGGGTCGGCACCGCCACCAGCCTCTATCGCTGGAAAGACGGCGCCTGGGTCGAAGTCCGGGACCGCCGTCTCGCACGCATCCTCTCCATCGAACAGGGCCGCGACGGCACGCGCTGGTTCGGCACCGCCAACGGTCTTTACCGGATGGTCGGCGACCGGGTCACCCCCTTCGCCGGCCCGGGCCTCGCCAACAACACCATCCGCGACATCCACGAAGACCGCCGCGGCGACGTCTGGATCGCCACCACCGACTCCGGCCTGAACCGCATCCGTCCCGACGGCACCGTCGAGAGCTTCGCCGGACACGGCGGCCTCGGCGCCGAGTACGCCATGGCCATCACCGAGACTCCTGACGGCCGGATCTGGGTGGCCACCGGCAGCGGCCTCGGCGAATACGACGGCCACGCCTTCCGCCTCCACGCCGCGCCGCGCGAGCTCCCCTCCAACCGGCTCTTCGGCATCGAGTCGGACGACGAAGGAACCATCTGGATCGCCACCGAGGCCGATGGCGTGGTCCGCTTCCGCAACGGCAAAGCCAGCGCGATCACAACGCGCAACGGCCTCCCCACCGACAAGATCCTCTCCCTCGTCGACGATAAAAACGGCAACCTCTGGTTCGGCACCGTGCGCGGCGCCTTCGTAGTCTCCCGGCGCGAGCTGAACGCCGTCGCCGACGGCAAGCGCTCCCGCGTCACCTACACCTTCTTCGACGAGGACGACGGGCTCGGGAGCCGGCAGTGCAACGGCGCCGCGAATCCCGCCGCCTTCCGTTCCCGCGACGGCCGCATCTGGCTGGCCACCATCCACGGCGTCTCCGCCTCCACCAACTGGCGCGCCGCCGCGCTGCCGGTGCGCAGCCCCATCATCGAGCGCGTCACCATCAACGGCAAGGAAGCCACGCCGCAGCAGTTGCGCGCCCTGCCACTGCGCGCCGACCGTATCGAGTTCGAGTTCTCCGGCGTCAGCTTCTCGATTCCCGAGCGCCTGCACTTCCGCTACCGCCTGGAAGGCTACGACAACGACTGGGTTGATGCCGGCACCAGCCGCGTGGCCTCGTACACCAACCTCCCCGCCGGCGATTACCGCTTCATCGTGTCGTCCTCACGCGACGGCGCGCAATGGCACGGGGCGACGCTCCTCTTCACGTTCAAGCCGCGCTTCTACGAGACCCGGTGGTTCCTCGTGTTCTGCATCGCCGCGGCGTTGACGTTGCTCCTCGCCGCGCACTCGTTCCGACTGCATCTCACCCACGAACGGGCCCGCCTCCTGGAGCGCCTTGTCGAGGATCGCACCCGCCAGATCAGCGAAGAGAAAGCACGCACCGAGGTTGCCCTCCAGGAAGCCGAAGCGGCCAAGCGCGAAGCCGAGCGCCACGAACAGCTCACCGAACAGGCCCTCGCTCAGGCCGAGGAAGCCAACCGCGCCAAGAGCATCTTCCTCGCCGCCACCAGCCATGAGCTGCGCACGCCGATGAACGCCATCATCGGCTTTTCCGAGATCCTCATCTCGCACGTGTCGCGGCAGCTCGATCCTCGCTACGGACGCTTCCTCCACAACATCCACTCCTCGGGCGAGTACCTCCTCGGCATCATCAACAACATCCTCGATCTGTCGAAGATCGAAGCGGGCCGCATGGAGATCCAGCCCGAGCCGATCCCCCTCCGCGACCTGGTGGGCGGCATCTGCACCGTGATGAAGGGCGTCACCAGCATGCGCAAGATCCACGTCGACGTGGAGATCCCCGCGGACTTCCCGCTGCTCGAAGCCGACTCCACGCTCATCAAGCAGATCCTCTACAACCTCATGTCCAACGCGGTGAAGTTCTCGCCCGAGCGCTCCAGCGTCACCGTCACCGCGCGCGAGCTCCTCGCGGCCGAAAGCCCCCTCGGCGAGGACGCCATCGAGATCCGCGTCCGCGACCGCGGCATCGGCATCGACCCCGCCGACCAGCAGATCATCTTCGAAGAGTTCCGCCAGGCCACCGGCGGCCGGCGCCAGGGCACCGGCCTCGGACTCGCGCTGGTGAAGCGCTTCGTCGGTCTCCACCGCGGCACGATCCACGTGGACAGCGTACCCGGCGCCGGCAGCACCTTCACCGTGACCCTGCCCCGCGTGCAACCAGGAACGGTGGCCGCGAGCGAGGATCGGGTGCGGGCGTCGGCAACGTAGCAGTTCCTCGGAGTTCCTCGGCTTCCTCGGAGTTCCTCGGCAAACGCGATCCTGCCGAGGAACACCGAGGAACCCGAGGAACCACCGAGAACCCGACCATCCGGACTTTTCTCTCTTCAGGTTATGATGACGTCATTCCCGCGTGCCGAGGTCAGATCCGGCGTGTGTGGCTCTCCTGTGTGGGGTCCCAAAAATAATGCATCAGATGAAGGCACTGCCTGTCCGACGGCTGTCGTCCATACTCGCGTCCGTCTCGACCGCGCTGCGCGACCGCTTCGGTCTCACCCGTCTCTCCATTGGCGGCGGTAGCGCACCGGCGCTCCTCGACCACATTTACTCCGGCACCGCACTGCGCATGCGGGACCTGGACATGATCCTCATCGCCGACCGCCCGGTCGACCAGGACCTGGCCCGCCATATCGGCGAAGCCCTCGACTCCCCGGAGCTCCGCTTCCTTCCGCGCTACGTTTATCCGAGGCGGCGCACCCGTAGCGAACGCGAGCCGGTGGTGGCCGGATGGGGATTGCTGTGGGACGGCCAGGGCGTCGAAGTCGACCTCTCCATCTTCCACGACGACACCGCGCTCGAGCTCAACGGCCTGATGAACATCGACCGGATCCTCATCCCGGTGACGCCGGAGAGGTCGCTCAATGAAGTCGCCGCTTCGCTGCTCCTCGGCGAGACCCCCGAATACGCGATCATGAACGGCCTCGTGCGCGACCTGTGCGGCGGCTACGCCAGCTGGGTCCATCGCGCGCCCGCCATCGTGGCCTGGAACGCCATTCACGCCGCGCCGATCGAATGTTCGATGCGCATCGTGCGCGCCTGCGCCAGCAAGCTGCACCTCGGGCATCTCCACGCCGAGCTGGCCGATCCGCTCCGCGCCGCCATCCTCTGGGGTCACGAGCGCGGCGACCGATTCCTGCGCGTTCGTGGCATCGTCAAGCTGCTCCACGACGACCGCGCCGGCGCAGAGCTGGAGATGATGCACGCCCTCGGTGCTTTCGCGCACTGGCTGCCGGAGATCGGCAATGTCATCAACTGCCTCGGCCATGGTGGCCTGACCTCGCTCTTCGGCCAGGCCGATCGCGACGGCCGCAAGGACGCCGACCATCACGCCGCCTTCAAGCTGGCCGGCGAACAGGGGGGCGATGAAGTCAGCGCCCTTCGTCTCGAGCGCCTGCTCCTGAACATGCCGGAAGAGAAACGCGAGTCCGTGCTCGAGGAGATCGCGATCGCGGAGCCGATGTTCGCCGCGCTCGTGCGCAACCAGCTGCCGCGCGTCGAGCGCCGTGTCCTCAGCATCCCGCAGCCGGAGCCCAAGCGGCGCGTGCGCCACCGGCCGCCGCCGGTGCGCTCGTCAGCCGCCGCGCTGCCCGCGTCGCCGTCCTGACGATCCAGCGCATGCGAAACTGGAACGTCGTCCGCCGCATCCTTTTTCTCACCGTCTTCATCGATCTCCTCGGCTTCGGTGTGGCCGTGCCGATCCTCGCCTTCAGCGCGAAAGAGTACGGCGCGAGCGGCATGACCCTCGGCCTGATCCTCGGCAGCTTCTCGCTCATGCAGTTCTTCTTCTCGCCGATCTGGGGCCGGCTCTCGGACCGTATCGGCAGGCGCCCGGTCATCGTCGGAAGTCTGTTCGGGAACGTGGTCGGCTTCTCCGTCTTCGCCTTCGCCTTCAACGTGCCGATGCTCTTCGCCGCCCGCATCATCACCGGCATTGCCGCGGCGAGTGTGCCCACGGCGCAGGCCTACATCGCCGACTCCACGGATGAACACAACCGCGCCAAAGGCATGGCCCTGATCGGCATGGCCTTCGGCCTCGGCCTCGTGCTCGGCCCGCCCGTGGGCGGCATCCTCTCCAGCTACGGCGTGGCCATGAAGCTCACCCCGAACCTCCTGCCCGGCGCTGCCGCCGCGGTCCTGTCAACCACCGCGCTGCTCATGGCCCTCTTCGCGCTGCCGGAATCGCGGACGCCCGATGCGCAGCCGGCCGAGCGCCGCTTCTCGCCGATCGACCGCGAGACGTGGTCGATCTTCTTCCGCACGCGCGACCTGCGCCTGGCCGGCGGCGCGCTGGCCATCCTGATGTGCACCCTCTCCTCGCTCGCACCGATCCTGGTGCTGGTGGGACGCGACCGCTTCGGCCTGAACGCGCGCGCCATCGGTTACCTGCTCGGCCTGATGGGCGTGGTGGTCGTGCTGCTGCAGTTCACCACCATCCATCGCCTTACCCAGCGCATCGGCGACGTCGGCGCGGCCACGGTCGGCGCCGTAGCGCTGGTGATCGGACTCCTGCTCGTCCCGTTCACCACCGAGCGGGCCATGCTCATCGCGGCCACGCTGCTCATGGGCGTCGGCCAGGGCCTGATCAACCCCACCCTCAGCTCCTACATCAGCAAAGTCGCCCCCGCCTCCCACCGCGGCGGCATCCTCGGCCTCGCCCACTCCTTGAACGCCCTGGCCCGCGTAGCCGGCCCCCCCATCGCCGGCCTCGCCTACGACGCCTACCACGCCCCCGGCGCCCTCCTGGCCCAGTCCTTCATCGTCTGCATCGGCATCGCCTTCGCGGTACGACTGATGATGGGCGCGCGTCCGAGTACCGGCGCCGTGCAGTAACGATCCATCATCTTCCGACCCAAACCGCGCTGGACTACGCGAAGCGTTTGGAGTGCG
>JAXDJK010000036.1:0-4085 GCA_034665665.1 Acidobacteriota bacterium | reverse complement strand
CAGGAAGTCGGCTCCGTGCTTTCCACCGGCGATGGGATCGCCCGCGTTCATGGGCTTGACAAGGTCGCCGCCGGCGAGCTGCTGGAATTCCCTCATGGGATCTTTGGCATCGCGCTGAATTTGGAAGAAGACAATGTCGGCGCCGCGCTGTTCGGCGAAACCCAAATGATCAAAGAGGGAGACACGGTCAAACGGACAGGCCGCATCGCCGAGGTTCCCGTCGGCAAAGAAATGGTCGGACGCGTCGTGAACGCCCTCGGCGCGCCCATCGACGGCAAGGGCCCGGTCAACACCACCGAGTTCTACCCCATCGAGCGCCTCGCGCCCGGCGTCGTCGACCGCAAGCCCGTCAAAGAGCCGCTGCAGACCGGCATCAAGGCCATCGACGCCATGATCCCCATCGGCCGCGGCCAGCGCGAGCTGATCATCGGCGACCGTCAGACCGGCAAGACCGCCGTGGCCGTCGACACGATCATCAACCAGAAGGGCAAGAACGTCATCTGCGTCTACGTGGCCATCGGTCAGAAGAAGTCGACCGTGGCCCAGGTGGTGCGCACGCTCGAGGAAAACGGCGCGATGGACTTCACCATCATCGTCAACGCCTCGGCCTCCGAAGCGGCCCCGCTCCAGTACCTCGCCCCCTACGCCGGCTGCGCCATGGCCGAGTACTTCCTCTACAACGGCCAGCACGCGCTGATCATCTACGACGATCTCACCAAGCACGCCGCCGCCTATCGCGAGATCTCGCTGCTGCTCCGCCGTCCGCCTGGGCGCGAGGCCTATCCCGGCGACGTCTTCTATCTCCACTCCCGCCTTCTGGAGCGCGCCTCGAAGCTGAGCGACGCCCGCGGCGGCGGCTCGATCACGGCTCTGCCGATCATCGAGACCCAGGCCGGCGACGTCTCCTCGTACATCCCCACGAACGTCATCTCCATCACCGACGGCCAGATCTTCCTGGAGACGGACCTCTTTCACTCCGGCGTCCGTCCGGCCATCAACGTCGGCATTTCCGTCTCGCGCGTCGGCGGCTCGGCGCAGGTGCGGTCGATGCGATCGGTCTCCGGCACGCTCCGTCTCGACCTCGCGCAGTACCGCGAGCTGGCGGCCTTCGCGCAGTTCGGCTCCGATCTCGACAAAGTCACCCAGGCGCAGCTCAACCGCGGTCGCCGTCTCGTCGAAGTGCTCAAGCAGGGGCAGTATCAGCCGCTGCGGGTCGGCCTTCAGACCACGTCCATCTTCGCCGGCACCAAGGGCTTCTTCGACAACCTCAAGGTCGAAGCGGTCCGTCCCTTCGAAGCGGCCATGCATCAGTGGCTGACCGACGAACGGGCAGAGCTGATCAACACCCTCGAGACCTCGCCGAAGTTCGACGCCGACATCGACGGCCAGCTGCGCGCCGCCCTCACCGAGTTCAAGGACCAGTACACGAAGGACAACCCGAACGTCCTCGTGTCGTAACCAGCCATGCCGAGCACGATCGATATCCGGCGCCGCATCCGCAGCGTCAAGAACACGCAGCAGATCACCAAAGCCATGAAGATGGTCGCGGCGGCGAAGCTGCGCCGCGCGCAGGAACGGATGATGGCCGCACGGCCGTACTCCGCCGGCCTGCGCCAGGTGCTGGCCTCGCTGGCTGGTCGCGTCGACCTGGCCATGCACCCGCTCCTGCAGCCGCGCGAGACGGAGGAGAAGGTGCTCTTCCTCGTCGTCACGGCCGACCGCGGTCTCTGCGGCGCGTTCAACACGAACGTGCTCCGGGCCGCGCAGAACGCCATCGCCGAGAAGGGCTGGCCGCACGTGGAGCTGCTCCCGATCGGCCGCAAGGCCAACGATTTCTTCCGCCGCCGCGAGCTGCCCATCCGCCGCTCCGCCACGCAGGTCTACCAGGCGCTGTCGCTCGACACAGCGCGTGAGATCGCGCAGGAGCTCAGCAACGACTTCGTCACGCGCGAGGTCGATGCCGTCTACGTCATCTACAACGAGTTCAAGTCGATCATGACCCAGCGCGTCACGCTGGAACGGCTCCTCCCGCTCGAGCAGCAGGCCGAGACGCCGCGCGCGAACGATGTACCGGAGATCGACTACCTCTACGAACCCGGACCGGAACAGATCCTCAACGACCTGCTCCCGAAGCACATCGAGTTTCAGCTCTATCGCATCCTGCTCGAATCGGCCGCGGCCGAACAGGGCGCACGGATGACGGCGATGGAGTCGGCCACCAAGAACGCTTCCGAAATGATCAGTCACCTGACCCTGACGTACAACCGCATCCGCCAGGCCGCGATCACGAAAGAGATCATCGAGATCGTCTCCGGCGCCGCGGCAGCATCGAATTAGGAGATCGCATGGCAACGACCACCACTACTACCTCGACCCAGCAGATCGGCCGCGTCGTCCAGATCATCGGACCGGCCCTCGACATCGAATTCGAAGAAGGCCACCTGCCGGCGATCTACAACGCCATCCGCATCGTCGACAACGGCGAGTTCGGCAAAGTGCCGATCGACGTCGTCGCCGAAGTGGCCAACCACATCGGCGAGAATCAGGTCCGCTGCATCGCCATGAAGCCGACCGACGGTATGGTCCGCGGCATGAAGGCCATCGACACCGGCGCGCCCATCAAGGTCCCGGTCGGCCGCGAGACGCTCGGCCGGATCCTGAACGTCCTCGGCGAGCCGGTGGACGAGCGCGGCCCGGTCAACTCCGAGCATCACTGGTCCATCCACCGCGAAGCGCCGCCGTTCGACGAGCAGTCCACCAACATCGAAATGTTCGAGACCGGCATCAAGGTCATCGACCTCCTCGAGCCCTACACCAAGGGCGGCAAGACGGGACTCTTCGGTGGCGCCGGCGTCGGCAAGACCGTTCTGATCCTCGAGCTCATCACCAACGTCGCCAAGCAACACGGCGGCTTCTCGGTCTTCGCCGGCGTGGGCGAGCGCACCCGCGAAGGGAACGATCTCTATCTCGAGTTCGAGGAGACCGGCGTCATCACCCCGGGCGATCCGTCCAAGTCGAAAGCCGCGCTGATCTACGGCCAGATGACCGAGCCGCCGGGAGCGCGTCTGCGCGTCGGCCTGACCGGCCTGACCGTGGCCGAGTACTTCCGCGACGAGGAGCACCAGGACGTGCTGCTCTTCATCGACAACATCTTCCGCTTCACGCAGGCCGGTTCCGAAGTTTCGGCACTGCTGGGCCGTATGCCTAGCGCCGTCGGTTACCAGCCGAACCTGGCCACGGAGATGGGCGAGCTGCAGGAGCGCATCACCTCCACGAAGAAGGGCTCGATCACGTCGGTCCAGGCCATCTACGTGCCCGCCGACGATCTCACCGATCCGGCGCCTGCCACGGCCTTCGCCCATCTCGACGCCACGACCGTTCTCTCGCGCCAGATCGCCGAGCTGGGTATCTATCCGGCCGTCGATCCGCTGGCCTCGACCTCGAAGATTCTCGACCCGCGCATCCTCGGCGATGAGCACTACAACACCGCCCGCGCCGTGCAGGCCGTGCTCCAGAAGTACAAGGATCTCCAGGACATCATCGCCATCCTCGGTGTCGACGAGCTGTCGGAAGAGGACAAAGTCATCGTCTCCCGCGCCCGCAAGATCCAGCGCTTCCTGTCCCAGCCGTTCCATGTTGCTGAGCAGTTCACCGGCATCAAAGGCCAGTACGTGAAGATCGCCGATACGATCCGCGGCTTCCGCGAGATCGTCGACGGCAAGCACGACGACATCCCGGAGCAGGCCTTCCTGCTGCAGGGCACCATCGAGCAGGTGCTCGAGAAGGCCGAACAGATGAAGAGCGAGGCGGCGTAAGGAACCCCGATGGCCGATCTCCCGACCAAGATCAATCTCACCGTGGTCACGCGCGAGCGGAAGATCGTCGACGTTCAGGTCGACGAGGTGATCCTGCCCGCGACGGACGGCGAGATCGGCGTCCTTCCCGGCCACACGCCGCTGCTGGCCACGCTCCGCATCGGACCGCTCCGCTACCGCACCGGCACCGCGGTCTCGCGCCTGGTCATCTCCTGGGGCTTCGCGGAAGTACTGCCGGACCGCGTCATCGTCCTGGCAGAGCGCGGCGTG
>JAXDJK010000035.1:0-4452 GCA_034665665.1 Acidobacteriota bacterium | reverse complement strand
AGTGCGCCGACGACCAGCGGCGCCAGCACCCGCTGCAGGACAGTGAGCAGATGGGTGATGTCGAGCACGTACAGCAGCAGCGTCCCGACGATGAACAGCGGCACTGCTTCCTTTAGATACCACTCCGTTCGCGCCAGCACCTTCATCAGGATGTTCGCGAGACGGGGCATCCGCATCGGCGGCAGCTCGACAATGAAGTCGCCGGTCTGGCCGGGAACCAGCTTCGAAGCGAGGAAGCCGACCAGGAAGATCGTGACCAGCGTGACGCTCAGCCAGACGGTGGCCGCGGTCGCGCTGAGCCGGCCGAGCATGGCCATGATCACGCCGAGCTGCGCGGAGCATGGAATGCCGAGGGCCAGCAGGATGGTCACGATGACCCGCTCCTTTTTCGTCTCCAGGACACGCGTCGTGAGCGTGGCCATCGTGTCGCAGCCGAGGCCGAGGACCATCGGCAGCACCGCCTTGCCGTTCAATCCCATGCGCTTGAAGATGCGGTGCAGCATCACCGCGAGACGCGGCAAATATCCTGAGTCTTCGAGGATGCCGAAGAGCGTGAAGAACGTGATCACCACCGGCAGCACGATCGCGATCGCATACGTGAGGGCCATGGTGATGACGCCGTACGGCCCGACGAGCAGGTCGCGGACGAACTGCACGGGGATCGCGAAATTCACGAAGCGCGTGGCCAGCGGATTCACGTACGCCTGGAAGATCGACGTCTCGACGAAGTCGACCAGCGTCCCCGCGCCGAGTTTCCCGACGAACAGCCACGCGGCGTACAGCACGCCGAGGAGGATCGGAACACCCCAGATGCGATGCATGCAGAGTGCGCCGAGACGATCCCTGCTGCGGGGCCCGGTTTCCGCCATCACTTCGGCGATTACCGCGTCCACGATGGCCAGACGTGCATTCGTGATGTCCACCACCAGCGCCGGCGATGCATCGCCACCACATAGCTCCGACAACGCATCAGCGCGCGACATCCCGCCGCGACAGAGAAACGCGATCGCTTCTTCGACGGCAGTCGAATAGCGAACCGTGAGCGGCGAGCGCGTGGGACGGATCGCATGCCGCTTCAGCTTCTCTAAGTTCCAGCGGCGGAGCGCCGAGACGGCGACGACCGGAACGCCGAGGCGATCGGCGAGCGCGTCGATCGCGACCACGGGTGCATTCGGCTCATCGCTCATGTTCAGGCAGAGCGTGAACGCGATCCCGTGCTCGGCGAGCTGCAGGGACAGCAGCAGCGTGCGCCGCAGATTGCCGATGTCGCCGACCTGCACGACGTCCGCTTCGCTCGACGCCATCAGCAGGTCACGGGTGACGCGCTCCTCGAACGACTGCGGCGCGAGCGTGTTCGTTCCCGGCGTGTCGACGACCTCGCGCAGCTCGCCGTGAATCTCCGCGAGCGCGCTGGTGATCTCGACGGTCGTGCCCGGATAGTTCGACACCGTGGCGTAACGCTGCGTGAGGCGCGTGAAGATGAGGGATTTGCCGACGTTGGGCTGTCCGACCAGCAACAGTTTGCGCGTGGGCAGGATCTCGAGGACGGCGACTGGCTGAGACATGATCTCAACGCATGGTGTTGCCGCGTCATCCACGACCCGGTGATGATCGTCACATGGCGCCGTGACGGGAATCCTCGCCGCATGTTCGCTCCTGGGGCAAATTGCACCTCATGAGCAAAGACGTCACATTCTCCATCGTCGGCTCGGGCGGAGACGGCGCGGTCGTCGCGGGTGATCTCGCGGCCATGGCCTGCGCCGCCGTCGGCCTGCACGTCATCAAAACCGAGGCGTATGGACCGCAGATCCGTGGCGGCGAATCGTCGTCGACCGTCCGCATTTCGCCTGTGCCGATCGCCGCGCAAGGCGACGCGAGCGAGGCACTGATCGTGTTCAAGTTCTCGGACTTTGCGCGATTCCGCAGCGAGATGCCGCTCGCCGAGGGCTGCATCGTCCTGCATGAGCCCGACGACCCGCCGCCGCCGGAGCTCGCCTCCTATCGCTGCGTGCCGGTGCCGTTCGCACAACTAGCGAAGGACGCCGGTGCGCCGGGAGCGAAGAACATCGTCGCCCTCGGCCTGCTCGCGGCGATGTTCAATCTTCCGGTCGACAGCATCCGCACTGCGATGCGCAAACGCTTCCGCAAACGCGACGCCGCGGTCATCGACGCCAACTTTCGGGCACTCGACATCGGCTCCGCGTTCCCTTCTCCCCGCGTCCCGCGCGAGGGCCAGGGTGAGGGGCGACCTCGCCTGCTCATGTCCGGCAACGAAGCCACCGCCTTCGCGGCGCTACACGCCGGCTGCAGCTTCTTCGCCGGGTATCCCATCACTCCGTCGACGGAAATTCTCCAATTGCTCGGCGAGTGGCTGCCGAAGATCGGCGGCTCGTGCCTGCAGACCGAGGACGAGCTCGCGGCCATCGGTGCCGTCGTCGGCGCGTCGTTCGCCGGCTCGAAATCGATGACCGCAACCTCGGGACCGGGACTGTCGCTGATGTCCGAGATGCTCGGTCTCTCCTCCATTGCCGAGATCCCCAGCGTGGTGGTCAACGTGCAGCGCGGCGGACCGTCCACCGGCATTCCGACAAAGAGCGAACAGTCCGATCTCTTCCACGCTGTCTACGGCGGTCACGGCGACATGCCGCGTGTGGTCCTGGCACCGTGTGACGTCGAGGATGCGTTCCACACCACGGTCGACGCGTTCAACATCGCCGAGGAGTTTCAGTTGCCGGTGATCGTGCTTTCGGATCAGCTCATCGCCCAGCGGCGGGAAACGATCGACGCCGCGTCACTGGTTCACGACGTCGTGCAGCGTCGCGTCCCTCACGACCCCGACCAGTCGTATCAGCGCTACGCGACCACGGACGACGGCGTCTCGCCGATGACCGTGCCGGGCATCGCCGGCGGCATGTACCAGACCAACGGTCTCGAGCACGACGAGCAGGGACGTCCGAGCTCGATGTTCATCACGCACGAGCGGATGAACGCGAAGCGCCATCGCAAGCTGGAGGCGATCGCGAAAAAGTACCCGCTCTTCCGGCGCTTCGGCGTCAACGATCCCGAGGTCGGCATCCTCTGTTGGGGCTCGTCCGCCGGTCCGGTCGCCGAAGCAATCGAAGCGATGAACACCAAGGGCGCGGGCGTCGCGGCCTTCGTCCCGCGCATCCTCGCGCCGTTACCACTGCGGGAACTGCAGGCATTCATCGACTCCTGCGCGCGCATCGTGATCATCGAGCTGAGCTACGAGCAGCAGTTCCATCGCTACCTCCGCTCGCTGATCGCGCTTCCCCGTGATACGCGCGTGCATGCCCGCTCGGGAGGCAAATCGCTCTCGGCAATCGAAGTAATCGAAGCGACCGCGGTGCTCGAGGAGGTAATGGCATGACGTTCACGGCAAACGAATTCAAGACCGATCTCAAGCCGGTGTGGTGTCCCGGCTGCGGCGATTTCGCCGTGCTCAACTCCGTCCATCGCGCGCTCGCGGCCGCAGGTTGCGCGCCGCACGAGACCATCCTCGTCTCCGGCATCGGCTGCTCCTCGCGGCTGCCCGGCTACGTCGAAACGTACGGCCTGAACTCGCTGCACGGACGCGCGCTGCCGATGGCCACCGGCGCCAAGCTCGCGGCGCCGCGCATGACCGTCGTCGCGGTCGGCGGCGACGGCGACGGCCTGGCGATCGGCGGCAATCACTTCCTGCACGCCTCGCGTCGCAACGTCGACATCGCCTACTTCATGATGGACAACGAGATCTACGGCCTCACCAAAGGCCAGGCCGGTCCCACCACGCCGACCGGCGACAAGACCAAGTCGACGACGTACGGCAATCCCGACCCGTCGATCGATCCCTGCGCCCTGGCCATCGCCTGCGGCGCCTCATGGGTCGCCCGCGGATTCTCCGGCGACGTAAAAGGAACGACGGAACTGATGACGCGCGCCATCCGCCATCACGGCTTCGCATTCCTGAACATCCTTTCACCGTGCGTCACCTGGCGCGGCGAGGAACAGCACAAAGAGATCCGGGCCAAGACGCGCCCCATCCCCGCCGGCCACGACGCCACCAGCCGCGAGGCCGCGATGCGTTTGACCGACGAAGGCGAGCACGTCACGACGGGCGTGTTGTACGAGGTCGAGCGTCCGACGCTGCTGGACGAGCTGGTGGAGATCGAGCGCCGCGCGCGCGGCGACGGTGCGGCAACGACACGGGAAGCGATCCTCCGCGCGTTCCTCCCTGCGGCCTGACGGAAGCAGGAATCGGTCTCGCCGTCTTAACGCACGCCCGCGCTGCGGCGGGCTCGAACCAGTGCCGCGTCGACGAGCACACCGACCACCGTCGCCAATGCGACCCCGGAGCCGGGATCGTAGAGAGCGATCGCCGTCGCCAGCAGCGGCTTTCCTTGACAACGAATGGCCCTGGGAGCGCGGGCGTCCTCGGCCGCAGGGCCCACAGGC
>JAXDJK010000034.1:0-3130 GCA_034665665.1 Acidobacteriota bacterium | reverse complement strand
ATGAGGCGCTCCGCTCCGCTTCACCAATAGCCCCTGCCTACTGCCTACTGCCAACTGCCTACTTCTAGAGCTGCCGCTTCAACATCGCGCTGGCGCGGTCGATGAAGCGGTGGCGGAAATCGCGGTCGTTCCAGCGGTCGTAGGTCCAGAAATCGGCGCCGATGAGGTCGTGATCGAACTCGGTGGCCAGCTCGCCGGCGATGGCGGCGTCGTAGATGGCCACGGTGATCTCGTCGTTGATATTGAAGGACCGCGGATCGAAGTTGGTCGAGCCGATCGTGCACCAGGAGCGGTCGACGATCATCACCTTCTGATGGATCCCGCTGCGCGTGTACTCCGCGATCTCCGCGCCGGCCGCGAGGAGGGGGCCGTAGTACCAGTGGCTGGCGTGCTGCACGATCGGGAAGTCGCTGGTCTCGGAGGTGGGGAGGAGCAGCTTGACCGCGACGCCGCGGGCCCGGGCGGCCACGAGCAGGCCCACGGCGTGACGGTTGGGGATGAAGTAGGGGTTCTGCAGGATGATCTCCTGCCTGGCCGCGGCGATGGCGAAGTAGTAAAGCCGCTCCACGGCGCTGCTGGTCTCCGCCTGCGTCACGTAGGCCACATGCACCGGCGTGGTGCCGCCCGTATCATCGAGCCGAGGGAAGTACTCGGCACCGGCCGGCGCGCGGCGCGTCACCGCCATCCAGTTGTCGAAGAAGGCGGCCTGCAGATCGTTCACCACCGGCCCTTCGAACCGCGCCGCGGTATCGCGCCAGCCGCCCTTCTCACCCCACATGTCGGCGATGCCGTGGCCGAAGGTCCAGCCGATCCGGCCGTCGATGACGGCGATCTTGCGGTGGTCGCGATTGTTGTACCAGACGATCTCCCGGAAGCGGGCCCGGTGGTAGACGCGAAAGTCGCAGCCGGCCGCGCGCAGGCCGGCCCAGACGCGCGGGGAGGTCTGCTTCGCGCCGCGCTGATCCACCAGCACGCGCACCGTGACTCCTTCGCGCGCCTTCGCTTCCAGCGCCGCTGAGACCTGATCCGAGACCGCGCCGTCTTCCCAGAGGAAGGTCTCGAGATGGACGTGATGGCGGGCGTCGCCGATGTCTTTGGCCAAGGCGGCGAAGAAGGTCGCGTTCTGCACGACCTGCACGCGGTTGCCCTCGGTGACATGGCCCCAGGTGAAGCCGGCGAACGAGCGGGCCAGCGAGAGCGGATCGGCTTCCGGCGGCACGTCGATGCGGACGTGCTTGCGCCGGGTCCGCACCCACAGCACCCAAGCGGCCCCCACGCCGAGGAAGGCCAGAACTCCTGCGATCCAGATCAGCAACCGGACGGGGCCAATGCAACGGCGAGGCCGTCCGCACATAAGATACGCGCCGCATGAACATCAACCGGGACGAAGCGCGGCGCATTGCCGATCTGGCGCACCTCGAATTCGACGACGCGGGCCTGGAACGGATGGCCGCGGAGATGTCGAAGATCCTCTCGTACATCGACCAGCTCCGCGAGGCGGAGGTGGAAGGGTTCGAGGAGCGCGATGCTACCGTCACGCCGATGCGCGACGACATCCCGCACGAATCGCTGCCGCGCGAGGCCGTGGCGCAGAACGCGCCGGCGTGGCGGGATGGGTTCTTCGTCGTGCCGAAGGTCATCGGCGGTGAGTGAGCTTCTCGATTTGCCCTGGCACGAGGCGCGGGAGCAGGTCTCGCCCGCGGAGTACCGCGATGCCTGCTTCGCCGCGATCGACGCGCGTGAACCGAAGGTGCACGCATTTCTGCGCGTCGACCGCGAGGCCGCGCCGGGGCGGCTGCCGGTGGCCATCAAGGACAACATCGTCACCACCGGCATGCCCACCACGTGTGCCTCGCGCATCCTCTCCAACTTCGTCTCGCCATTCGACGCGGAGGCGGTGACGCGGCTTCGTGCCGCGGGTGCGACCATCCTCGGCAAGGCCAATCTCGACGAGTTCGCGATGGGCTCGTCCACGGAGCACTCCGCGTTCGGACCGTCGCGCAATCCGTGGGACCTCACGCGCGTGCCGGGCGGCTCGTCGGGCGGGTCGGCCGCGGCGGTGGCGGCGCGCATGGTGCCGATCGCGCTCGGCTCCGAGACCGGCGGCTCGGTGCGTCAGCCGGCCGCGCTCTGCGGCGTCGTCGGTCTGAAGCCGACCTACGGACGGGTGAGCCGGCGCGGCCTGGTGGCCTTCGCCTCGGGGCTGGACCAAATCGGCATCCTCTCCAAGACCGTTCGCGAATCGGCGGAGGTGCTCGGCCTCATCGCCGGCCACGATCCACTCGATTCCACCTCCAGCACGCAATCCGTCGACGACTACACGGCGGACCTGGGCAGCGGCGTGCGCGGGATGCGTTTCGGCGTCGTGCGCGAGGCGGTGGAAAAGCTGGAAGGGGAGGTGCGGACCAACTTCGACGCCGCCATCGACGTGCTGCGGCGCGGCGGTGCGACCATCGAAGAGGCCAGCGTGCCGGCCATCGGTTACGCCATCGCCATTTACTACATCGTGGCGAATGCGGAGGCCAGCGCGAACCTGTCGCGCTTCGACGGCATCCGCTACGGTCACCGCAGCGAGCGCGCGCAGACGCTGCACGAGATCTACGAGGACTCGCGCGGGGAAGGCTTCGGCGCGGAGGTGAAGCGCCGGATCATGCTCGGTACGTTCGCGCTCTCCTCCGGCTACTACGACGCCTACTACGGCCGGGCCCAGCAGGTCCGCGCCAAGCTGCGCCACGAATTCGCCACCGCGTTCGGCACGTTCGACGCCCTGCTCACACCGACGACCCCCGAGCCGGCTTTCCCGATCGGCGCGAAGACGGACGACCCGCTGTCGATGTACCTCAATGACGTCTTCACCGCCCCGGCCAACCTGGTCGGCATCCCGGCCATCGCCGTCCCCTCGGGATTCAGCGCCGAAGGCCTCCCGCTCTCGCTGCAGATCATGGCCCCGCACTTTGCCGAGCGGACGCTGTTTCGGGTGGGAGCGTGGTACGAGGGGGAGGTGGGGTGGTGGAGGAGGGGGCCGGTGGTGGGATAGCGGGTTGGCTCGATGGCGGTGGCGGTGGATGGACGAGAAGCTTGAACGCAGAACGCAGAGCGCAGAACGATGAAGTGAGAAAAAAACAGAACG
>JAXDJK010000033.1:0-6119 GCA_034665665.1 Acidobacteriota bacterium | reverse complement strand
TCGTGCCGCGCGAACTGGCCACGGCATTCGTCGTGGCCGGCGCGCGCAACGTCGTCGGCACCGGCTGGGAGATCGACGACGAGACCTCGGTAGCCATGTTCTCGCAGTTGCATCGCGCCGTCTCCGCGGGCGTGCCCGTCGCGAGCGCGCTGCGCGAGGTGCAGCGCGCCGCTATCCGCGCGCATCAGCCGGCGGCAGCGTGGGGCGCAATCGTCATTCTCTCGGTCGAAAGGAGCCAGTCATGATCACGGTCACACTCGATTTCGTGGGCCTCTTCCTGTTTGACAACCGCGTCCAACGGCGCAAACGCGCCGCGGTGATCCATGCCGACCGGGAGGTCACGCACCCCGGGCAGGAGCTCCCGCTCAACCGTCACAAGGCGTTCTTCAACGTCGACGGCAAGCCGTCGTTCGAGAACTGGCCGAACGTCGGAGGCCAGTACGAGCTCACCGGCGGCATCTCGTTCGCCGCGGCCGGAGCAATCGACACGCGGAAGTGGGCGCTGCCGAAGTTCGAGGCCGGTTGCATCGACTTCCGGATGGATCCCGGCTACTTCGACCGGCCGCGCGCGAAGGAAACGCATGCCGTCATCGAGCTGCTGGCCGGCACGTTCTGTTCGTGGCGCTTCCCGATCGAGAACGGCGCGATCAATACGCGCGTGACGCTCGAGGTCGAGAGCTTCTCGATGTTCGGCGACGGTGAGAGACGCATCGAGCTCGATGCGAACGGCGCGATCTGGTTTCAGAATACCGAGCTCGTGCCGACCGGCGATTTCAGCGACTGGCTCTGGTATTACGACGCCACGGGAAACCGCTGTTCCGCGATGCCGGACGACGCGGGAATCCTCACGCCCTGCCCGCCCCCGGACCGCGAGGCCTTCACCCTCGGCTGCTCGAACTCGCAATGGCCGTGAACCATTGGAACGCCGTCTCGAAGGCGGCCGCGCCGACGACGGCAAAGGGGTCGACGTCCATCCGAAGAACGGGGTCTGAAGCGGCGAGTTGGCCGGCCTCGGACGCACCGACGGCGTCTACAAGCTCCGTTACATCTTCGACCTCACCGCGGGCGGCTGTACGACCCGCCGCGAGCTGGCCGAGACGATGTACGTCGAAGTCGGCGTCGATCCGAAGACCACCAAAATCACGGCGATTCCCAGGCCGGCGACCGCAATGTCGTGACGTTCACCCGTCGATCGCCTCGGCGGGCCCGCTCGGGCCGGGACCGTGACCACCGTTTCCTGCCTGCTCGCGGACGCGTGCAAGGTCGTGGGCGATCTGCGCGACAACGGCAAAAGCAGCTACTCGATCGCCGCCACCTCCGCCAACCTTGCCAGCGTCCGCCTCCTCGCCTTCGGCACCGCCTTCGACGTCCCGCTGACCTGCGCCAAATGCCCGACCCTGGCCAGCATCGCCATCGAGCCCGCCCAGGTTGTAAACCTCCAGCAAGCCAAAGGCGTCGTGCGCCTCAGCGGCCGCGCGCCCGCCAACGGCACCGTCATCTACCCCGGCAGTGATCTGGCCCGCGTCCCCAACGTCCCAGCCTCCGTCACCGTCCCCCCCGGCAAGACCCAAGTGACCTTCCCCATCACCGTCTTCCACGTGCACGAAGCCTCCCAGACCGTAACCATCGAAGGCTCCTACGGCGGCAAACGCACCCGCGCCAGAATCACCGTGTCGGAGCCGGAGCCCGATCCGAAGAAGCCGGTGCGACCGGCTACGCTGAAGAAGCACGATCACTCGCATCCAGATTGAGATGAGCACCCTCGGCGGCGAGGCTAGGGCCTCGCCGTCATCACAAACGGTGGCTAATGAAGTGTCGCCACAGCAGTCCAAATGCTTCGCATATCCATCGACTTCAGCTGTATCAGAGTGCCTCTAACGCCTGCCGGTCGAAGAGCGGGAAGTGGGTTTTCAGCCGCTCTACCGTGGTTCGCCACTTCGGAGTGACGGGCTTGCAGACCGAGTTCTGGTTACCGAAGAAGCCAATTTCGGTAATCGCTTCTTCCAGAGAAAATGTCTGCAGCCACTTCACGGGCACGAAGTACTCGCATCTTTCCGGATCATCGACGAACTCGCGGTGGTAATGGCCTAATGCTGCGACGCTCAGCACCGGTTTGGGCCCTGACTGCGTGAGAACCGTGAAGTCGCTCGCTTGTTGTGCATGACCCGCTACGCGCCCAACGCCTACAAAGCTCTGACATGGCACTTTGACCCAGACGCGATCGCCTGGATTCAGCAGCTGAAGAGTCCTGCTGTACCACCACCAGCGGAGATGAAGCCATACTCGCGGGCTTCGTCCCACGATCGTGATTCCGAATGACCGAACGATGAATACAACTCGCCGTTCCACGGCTCAACGGGCCCGGCCGGCGTCGTCGCGGCGCTTGCCTGCGCCATCACCGGATCGAGCAGCCATGAGCGACTAATCAACTGTTCGTTTCCGAAGGCGAATACCTGAAAGCACAGGACGTTGATCGCGATGTCACGCTTACTCAGATAACCGACGATGCGTTCGCTACTCGCATCGAGCGACTCCGCGACGATGATGATCTGGTGATTGGCGCCGCCTCGTCTAGGTCCAAGCCGAAACGAAGGCGAAAGTCTTCAGCGAGGCTCCGGCCGGGCGAGAACGGCGAGTAGATCGCCGCGATGCGTTCGGACTCGAGGTCCTCCAGCCACGCCGCATAGTCGAGCGCCTCCGCCACCACCTCGCGCGGCGGGCGTTCGCGCTTCAGCTCGATCAGCACCAGCGACGCATCGGGCGCGATCGCCAGCAGATCGATCCGCTCGCCGAACCCGGTGTCCTCCTGCCGTCCGATCAGCATCCACTCGTCCGAGAGCAGGCTCGGTGACGCGAGGATCATTCCTTCCAGCAACTGCTCCGTCGCAAGCGGCGACGGCGCCAGTTCCACCGGCGCGTCCCCGACCTTCCACAATGCTGTCTTGATGGGCTTTCAGAGGTCCTCGTGTCGAACGTAAACCAAGTGACGGATGGTATGTCCCCGAACCTGAGAACAACCCGCCGCTCAAGGTCTCCGAGCACGTCCTCGATTTGGGCCAATGCGGCGCGGAGGTCATCCGCAATCTCCTGCGCCAGCACGTGCGGCTCCGGAAGATTGTTCAAGTCTTCGAGGCTTTCGTCGCGCAGCTAGAAGAGGTCGAGGCTGACCTTTTCGCGGCCAAGGATCGGCCACACCGCGGCCGGTGAAGAGATTCATGGCCGCGCGATCCTGCACCACCCACCCCGCCTCTTCGAGAGCAGCGTCGATGACACGGCGGGCGTCCTGCTCGGGTAAAGGGCTCATGTCGTCGGTGCGGGTAAGGGATGTCGACCCGAGGGCGAAGTATCGTCGAAGCTCAGCACGGCGGCAAGATGGTTACGATGGTGGTCGCTGACAAAGGCCGTCGTCAGAAAACGCGAGGAGTCCTCACCGCTTCCAGCGCCGGAGCACGGTCGCTGCGAAATCCTCGAACAGCGCCTCGGGCGTCAGCGCCAGCGCTTTGCGGATCAGCAGCAAGCTCCACACACCCGTGTTCCGCACGCCGAGCTCAATATCGGCGACGTGGTTTCGCGACACACCCATGGCGCCGGCGCTAGCAGGTACGCGTCATCGAGACTCAAAAAACGTTGCTCGTGCGTCCGTCTATCCGCGTATCCATGAACGCGCGATTCAAAATTCTCTTCATCAGCGCCAGTCCTTCAATGCATGAGCGGCTCGGATGGGACGTCGAGTTTCGCGAGGTCGATCGCAAGATTCGCGAGTCGCTCTCGCCCGATTTCGACATCTCGGTTGCGATGGCGGCGCAGCGAGCACAGCTTCAGCAAATCCTTCTCGACCACGTTCCCGACATCGTTCACTTCAGCGGGCATGGCGACTCGAAGCGAGGCATTTATTTGGAGGATGAGTATCGGACCGCGGCGCCGGTGGACGGCAAGGCCTTGGCCGACCTTTTCTCGATCATCCGAGGCAAACCGAGCATCGTCGTTCTCAACGCCTGCTCGACGAAACGGACAGCCCGCGCCTTTCAGAACATTGTCGATTACACGATTGCGATGAACCGGCCGATCGTGGATATCGCCGCAATCGAATTCGCATCGGCGTTCTATCGCGGTCTGGCGCGTGATCTTCACGTCCCCGCGGCATTCGCCGCCGGTCTTGCGCAACTGCGCCTGATGAAGCTTCCATCGAAGACTGTGCCGGAGCTATTCATCGCGGCAGGTGTGAAATTGCAGACACCCGCGGAAGAGAAGCCAGTCCCAGAAGAAGTCCTACGCGTGCCCGGCGCGACGGTGTCCATCGCCAAGAACCACATGAAGGGCGGCGTGAGAATCCTCATTGGCAACGATAACACGTCGAAGGGATGAGCCATGATCTGCCCAAAGTGCAATGCCGACCGGTCCGCCGAGTCGTGCTCGCAATGCGCCGAGGCCAATGAGGCAAAAGCAGCATCGCCGGACGAAGCCCTGCGTCCCCCTGCTTCTCCTGACGTGATCCTGCAGGCGCAGACCACGACCGAGCCGGGGCCCGGCGCCGCTGCGCATAACAACGACGAGGAAAATCAGAGACTCATGCCCGAGGTCGCAAAGACACCACCACTGCGGGAGCCGGAGGAAAGAAGAAAAAGTACTCAAGAGCCGGAGCCTCCGGTGGTCCTGTCACCATCTGCGAACGTGGAGTTCGCCCAGTTTCATGATTTCCTCATGGCCACCGGGACCAACAACAAGATCATCGGGCAGATCGTCAACAATCTTCACCCAGCCGACCGGCCGACTCTGTTTGATTACCTTGAGGAAATCCCCCCGCCAAAGAACCTGGACACCAGTCCAGTGTTCGACGACGCTGAGCTGGACAATGCGTCGCGCGCACTGGAGAAACAGCGGTTACTCTTGCTCGTTTGCAGCGACCGCGAGGCTGCGCGTACCGCCGGCGATGCGCTTCTGGCGCGCATCAAAACCCCGAGCCGCCGGCTCCTGACTTTCAACGGCCTACCCTTGGATGTGGCCGTGGACGTCCACGCTCTCACCCGGCGCGCGAAGCGCAGGAATGAACTGCTCATTCTGGTCGACGCATTCGAAGGAGAGCGGGCCCGGAACTTCGTCGATTCAGTATTTGCAGTTGGCGCCTACGGAACCGACAACTTATGCGGCGGGCTCAGTCGTGTGCGCCTGCGCGTCGCCTGTATCACCAGCGAAGACAGTATTGCCGGCCGCATCCATCGGCTGGGGCTTGAACAGTGGACAGTCTCGAGTGCGCGCATCCTGCTTCGCGGAAAATTTCCGGAAGACTTCAAGTCGATCGGCGCACGGATTACCGAGCAGCGCCGCGAGGGTAACTGGAGCCGGTCCCCGATCGAATTTCGAAAGCAGCTCGAGGAGCTTATCGGCAATGGCGAGCTGCGGTCCGTGATCGAAAAAGGCGGCCCGCTCGCGTACACCAGCAATGCCAAACCCGTAGAACAGGCGCCAGCCGAGGATCCGGACAACGTTCTGAACATCGCAGTTCTCTACACGGCAACGTTCTATCCGAACCTGTCGGCGATGGAGTTCGCCGATATCGTCAAGCTGATCGTCGGCGACCAGCACGCGCTCGTGCCTGAGAACGTGCAGCAAAAGACTAAAGACGGGTCATTCAAGATGGTCGAGCTCAAACGCGACAAACCCATCATCGATATTTGGAATGCCAGACCCGACTCGGTATTGCGCGAGAACCGTCTGATCACAGGCCGCGACGCAGGCCGGCCCATCATCTTTGCAGACGTTGGCCGCGGCGACCTCCTGCGACGCCAGCTCGATGAAGAATACGGTTCTTACGTCATGGGTCAATTCGTCATGGCCTGGGACAAAGGCCTCCTCTTCGAGCGATCGGCCCGTATCGCCTCGGCAGTAACCACCTTGACGATAGAGATGGCCATCAACGATCCTGATCAATTCGGCGTCGATTGGCTCACCGGCCTAATTCTCCGTTTCTGCGAGGAAGGCTCCGACACGAAGTTCGTCCTCCGCCGCGCCTCGGACCTGCTGCGAACGATGCTGCGTCATTCGCCCCTCGACCGGGTCGTGAACGATGTCGTGCAACGGCTCCTGCAGCTCGGCAACCATCACTATGCGTTTACGATCGT